>DASQVL010000678.1:0-4810 GCA_035640795.1 Crenalkalicoccus sp.
CGTCTCGGCCTCGCTCGCCGAGATCCAGGCCGGGCTCTCCGCCGCGCCGGACGAGGCGAGCTGGATCCAGACCAGCTACCTGATCGCCGAGATCGTGATGATCCCGCTCTCGGGCTACCTCTCCCGCGCCCTGTCCAGCCGGGTGCTGTTCCTGCTCTCCTGCGGCGGCTTCACCCTCTGCTCCATCGCCTGCGCCGGCGCCACCACCCTGCCGGCCATGGTGGTGTTCCGCGCGCTGCAGGGCTTCACCGGCGGCGCGATGATCCCGATCTGCTTCGCCGTCAGCTTCCTGCTCTTCCAGGGGGCGCGGCGGGTGCAGGTCTCCGTGCTGATCAGCCTGACGGCGACGATGGCGCCCACCATCGGCCCGACGCTCGGCGGCTGGCTCACCGAGACCTGGTCCTGGCACTGGCTGTTCCTCATCAATGTCCCGGTCGGGCTGCTGGTCTTCAGCCTGGCCTGGTTCGCGCTCGACCTGGACCAGGCCGAGCCGGCGCTGCTCCGGCGTTTCGACTGGTGGGGGCTGCTCTGGATGGCGCTCTTCCTCGGCAGCATGGAATACGTGATGGAGGAGGGGCCGCGCTGGGACTGGTTCGACGACCCGGACATCGCGCGCTTCGCCGCCTTCGGCGCCCTCTGCGGCGCGCTCTTCCTGTGGCGGGCGCTGACGCGGCCGGATCCGATCGTGGAGCTGCGCGCCTTCCGCAACCCGAACTTCCTCGCGGGCTGCCTGTTCAGCTTCGTGGTGGGCGTCGGGCTCTACGGCCTCGTCTACGTGCTGCCGCTCTTCCTCGCGCGCGTGCGCGGCTACAATGCCCTGCAGATCGGCGAGACGCTGTTCATCACCGGCGCCTGCATGTTCGTCTCGGCGCCGCTTGCCGGGATGGTCGCGCGGCGGCTGGACCTGCGGGTGATGCTGGCCATGGGGTTCGGGCTCTTCGCGTTCTCCTGCTGGTGGCTGGCGGGGCTGACCAGCCTTTCCGGCTTCTGGGAGATGGCGGTGCCGCTTGCGCTGCGCGGCACGGCGCTGATCTTCATGTTCATGCCGGTGAACCAGATCACCTTCGGCACGCTCTCCCCCGCCGCGCTGAAGAATGCGGCGGGCCTCTACAACCTCATGCGCAACCTGGGTGGCGCGCTCGGCCTCGCCGCGATCAACACCGTCGTCACCTGGCGAGGGGCGCAGCACCGGCTGCACCTGGCGGAGGCGGCGCAATGGGGCCGGCCCGGCGTGCAGTCCTGGATGGACACGCTCTCCGCCCGCCTCACGCCGCGGCTCGACGCCGCGGCCGAGCTTGCGGCGCTGAAGCGGCTATACCTGCTGGTGCAACGGGAGGCGCTGGTGCTGGCCTATAACGACGTGCTGCTGCTGATCGCGGCGCTCTTCGTCCTCGCCATGCCCTGCGTGGCGCTGGTGGAGCGGCCGCGCCTGGCCGCCGCCGCCGGCGGTCATTGATACGGTGATGCTGCAGGAGTCTGCGATGCACCGGGCCGTGCTGCTGATTGCGATGCTGTTTGCCACGCCTGCGGCGGCGCAGGGCCGCTTCATCCAGGTGGTGCCGACCGAAGGCACGGCGCCGGTCTGGCTGGCGGTGGCGCAGGTGGTGCGCATCGCGCGGATCGAGGATTACACGGTGATCGACACGACCGCCTATGTGCAGCAGCGCACCATCGAGCCGGTGGAGTCGGTCGCTCGCCGCCTCACTTCTGCCGGGCAGCGGCTGGTGCCGCTGACCGACCTGCAGCATGGGCGCGTCTATCTGGCCGCGGACCGCATCGTCGCCGTGCGCGACAGCCAGGCGCGGCATGCGGCGGGGGCACATGCGGCGATCGTGCTGACTGGGCTGCGGTACAATACGGACGTGGCGGTGCGGGAGACGGTGGCGGAGGTGATGGCGGCGCTGGCGCAGCTTGCCGGCGGGCCTTGAGGGTGCGTCAGGTTGCCCTTGGGGGAGGAAGGGAACTTCCTCCCCCAAGACCCCCACCATCCTTTTTCTGATCCTTTCTTCGCGGCGCTTGCCCGGTCGGATTGGAAGACTCCCGGCGGACCCACCTTCACCCCACCGCTTCGCCCCGGTGCCGCATCGCCGTCACCGCCTGCGTCAGCGCCTCCGCCTGCTCCACCGGGAGCATCCCGTCCAGGATCAGCTGCGCCAGCCCATGCACCTGCGCCCAGGCGGCCACCGCCGCTGTGCTCGGCGCGTCCGGCCGCCCCCCGCCCCCCGTCGCCGCCGCCAGATGGCCGAAGGCGCGGCGCTGCGCCTCCAGCAGCTCCGGATAGCGCGCGCGGTCGGCAATGCCCGGGCCGAACATCAGCCGGAACCGCCCCGGCCGGGCCAGCGCGAAGCGCACATAGGCCAGGCCCATCGCAAGCAGCGGCTTCGGCCCTTCCGCCGCCGCCGCGGCCAGTGCCGCGCCGAAGGCCTCAAAGCCGCGCGCCGCCAGCGCCGCCAGCAGCGCCTCCTTGTCCGCGAAATGCCGATAGGGCGCGGTCGCCGAGACGCCGGCCCGCCGCGCCGCCTCCCGCAGGCTCACCGCGCCGGCGCCGCCCTCGTCCAGCAGCGCGTCCGCGGCATCCAGCAGGGCGGCGCGCAATGCTCCGTGATGGTAGGCGCCGCGCGCCGATGTTGACACCGATAACATCCTGCCCCAAGGTCCATGCGGAATTGCGCGACGCCGCCAGCCCCCGCAACCCGCCGGCTCCGAGGAGATCCACATGGCGCAGCCCTTCCCGGAGGCGCACGTCTTCGCGGGCAACTACGCGCCGATCACCATGGAATGCGACGCGCCGGACCTGCCGGTACGCGGCGAGATCCCGCGCGGCCTCGCCGGCACGCTCTACCGCAACGGCCCCAACCCGCAATTCGCGCCGCGCGACCCGCTGCACCACCACTGGTTCCTGGGCGACGGCATGGTGCACGCCTTCCGCATCGAGGAGGGCCGCGTCGCCTACCGCAACCGCTGGGTCCGCACGCCGCGCTTCCTGGCCGAGCGCGCCGCCGGCCGCGCCCTCTTCGGCCCCTGGGGCATGGCCGACCCGGCCGCGCCCGCGACGCTGGGGACGGACAGCGGCGTCGCCAACACCAATGTGGTCTGGCACGCCGGCCGGCTGCTCGCGCTCGAGGAAGCGCACCTGCCCTTCGCGCTGGATCCGGGGACGCTGGAGAGCCTCGGCTACCATGATTTCGCCGGGCGGCTCCATGGCCGCTTCACCGCCCATCCGAAGCTCGATCCCGAGACCGGGGAGATGGTGTTCTTCGCCTACTCGGTCGGCGCCCCGCTCAGCCCCGGCATGGCCTATGGCACGGTGGACCGGGACGGGCGCGTCACGCGCTTCGACAGCTTCGAGGCGCCCTTTGCCAGCATGGTGCACGACTTCATGGTGACGCGCCGCCACGCGCTCTTCCCCGTGCTGCCGCTGGCGGGCAGCCTGCCGCGCGCCATGGCCGGCGGCCCGCCCTTCGCGTGGGAGCCGGAGCGCGGCGCCCGCATCGGCGTGCTGCGCCGCGACGCGCCGGTCTCCGCCCTCCGCTGGTTCGAGGGCGAGCCCTGCTACGTCTTCCACGTGCTGAACGCGTGGGAGGAGGGCAAGCGCATCCTCGCCGACGTCATGCAGGCGGAGGAGGCGCCGCTCTTCCCCCGCGCCGACGGCAAGCCAGGCGACCCGGCGCGGCAGGCCGCGCGGCTGCACCGCTGGACCTTCGACCTCTCCGGCAACACGGACCGCTTCACGAGCGAGCCTCTCGACGACCTGGCCGCCGAGTTCCCCCGCCTCGACGAGCGCTACGCCGGCCTGCCCAACCGCCACGGCTTCTATGCCTGCCGCCGCCCCGGCGCGCCGGCCCCCGGCATGTTCGACGCCGTCGCGCATCTCGACCACGCGACGCGCCGGCGCAGCGTCTACGCGGTGCCGGCCGGCGATGAGGTGTCCGAGCCGGTCTTCGTGCCGCGCGCCGCCGACGCGCCGGAAGGGGAGGGGTGGCTGCTGCTGCTCGCCTATCGCGGGACGGAGCGGCGGAGCGACCTGCTGGTGCTGGACGCGCAGGACCCGGCCGCGGGCCCGGTCGCCACGGTCGAGCTCTCCCACCGCGTGCCGCATGGCTTCCATGGCGGCTGGCGCGACGCCGGCTGAGGCGCCGCCATGACCCCGCTGATCGGCTTCCTGCCCTTCCTCGCCTTCTTCCTCCTCATGCGGCTGGCGACGCCGCTTGCCGGCCTGCTCGCCGGCGCGGCGATGGCGGCGCTGCTGCTCGCCCTCGCCCGCCGCAGGGGGGAGAGCGCCAAGCCGCTCGAACTTGGCGCGCTGGTGCTGTTCGGCGGGCTTGCCCTGCTCACCCTGGTGGCGGCGCCGGCCTGGACGGTGGCGACGGTGCGCCTTGTCGTGGATGGCGGCCTGGCCCTGATGATCTTCGCCGCCCTTGCCGCCGGCTGGCCCTTCACCCTGCCCTATGCGCGGGAACGCGTGCCGCCGGCGCTCTGGGCCACGCCCGGCTTCTGGCAGGTGAACCGGCGGATCAGCGCGGCCTGGGGCCTGGCGCTGCTGGTCTGCACCCTGGCCGATGCGGCGGTCGCCTTCCTGGACGCCGCGCCGCCCGGCCTCGCCGTGGTGGCGACGGTCGCGGCGCTGGCCGGCGCCGCCTGGTTCACCCGATGGTATCCTGAAGTGGCGCGCCGGGCCGCCCAGCCCGGCTGAGCGCCGCGCAGCCGCCGCTTGCCGCGGCATGACGGAGGAGGGGGACATGGAGTTGCTGCTGCTCGCGGCGATCCTCTGGGTCGCCGTGCATATCGGGCTCTCTGGTACGAAGCTGCG
>DASQVL010000679.1:0-5840 GCA_035640795.1 Crenalkalicoccus sp.
CCACCGCGATGCCGGCCGGCAGCGCCAGCACGATGCCGATGGCGAGCGCCATCGCGGAGAGCAGCAGGTGCTCCGCCAGCGCGCCGCCGAAGGCGCCGGGATGCGCGCCGAGCCAGGCGAGGCCGCTCGCGATCGCGCTCACGCCACCCCCGCCCGCGCCGCCGGCAGCCGCCGCTGCACCGCGCCCAGGGCGAGGTCGAGCGCCACTGCCAGCGCCGCGACCAGCACCGCGCCGACCAGGATCTTCTCCGTATGCCCCTGGTCGAGCCCGGTCAGGATGAGCGCGCCGAGCCCACCGGCATTGATGTAGGCGCCGACCGTCGCCGCGGAGACCAGCGTGACCGTCGCCACACGCAGGCCGCCCAGCAGCGCCGGCAGGGCGAGTGGCAGCGCGACGCGGAACAGCCGCTGCCGCCGCGTCAGCCCCATGCCGTCCGCCGCTTCCAGCACCGAGGGCGGCACGCCGGCGAGCCCCGCGACCAGCGCGCGCAGCAGCACCGGCACCGCATAGGTGACGAGGGCGATCAGCGCCGGGGTGAAGCCGATGCCGAGCACCGGCACCAGCAGCGCGAAGAGTGCCAGCGTCGGCAGGCTGTAGAGCAGCGAGGCGCCGCCCAGCACGGCGGACGCCAGCCGCGCCCGCCCCGCGATGACGAGGCCGAGTGGCAGGCCGAGGGCGATGGCGATGGCAAGCGCCGCGCCGACCAGCTCGACATGGCCGAGCAGCGCGGCGCCGATCGTATCCAGGTTGCGGCCCGTCCAGGGCAGCATGCGGCACGACCTTTCTGCGGGGGGCTGGGGGGCCCGGCTGGGGCGAGTGTCGGGCCGTGCGCGCCGCGGTCAAGGGCAGGGCGGGTTCGGCGCCGCTTCGGCCCTTGCCAGGACCGGGAAACGACCCCGCCTTCAGGGCCTTGCCGCCCGGCCCCCGGTGGCGCCGAGGCCGCCTCACCACAGCTCCGGTTTCGCGATCATCAGGTAGAAGATGACCAGCACGCTGATGAACGCAGGCCAGCCGAGGGCAAACCAGAGCCTGGCATAGGTGAAGTAGCGCGGCGGCAGCGTCGTCCCTGCGCGGACCGCCCCCTCCGCGAGCGCATGCATCCGGATCTGCAGCCATACCACCGGCAGCCAGCACGCGCCGACAAGCAGATAGAGGAGGATCGAGGCCAGCAGCCAATTGCTCGTCAGCGGGATTCCGGCCTGCAGGGCCATCGCTGCCCCGGTCACCGGTTGCACGACGACGGCAGGCGCGGTGAACAGCCAGTCCGCCAGCACCACGTTGCGGCTGGTCACCGCCACTGCCGCCCGGTCACCGGTGCGGTGGGCCATCCAGCCGTGGAAGGCGGTGCCGAGACCGGTGCCGAACAGCAGCGCCGAACTGACGACATGCACGTATTTGAGGAGCACGTAGCCATCCATCGCGTCACCTCCCCATTGCCATCAGCGCGAGCGTCGCCACCAGGACGGCGATGTTCTTCAGCAGTGGCCCGAACGGATCTGCCCACGCCTCCGGGACGGCGATGGTGGCAAGCAGGGTGAACAGCAGCATCACCGCGATCTGGGCGACCCCGACCAGCCGCGTGCGCCGGGGCAGCAGAAGCAGGGCCAGCCCGAGCGCCACATCGAGTGCCGCCCCGGCAAGGGTCACCGCGGTGGCGGCGGCCCCATGCACGCCCAGGCCCGCGAGCAGCGCGTGACTGTACGCGAGAGGCGCCACGAAGGCCGAGACGAGCCCCGAGCCGATCCACACCATGGCGAGCCCGAGCCGCAAGGCCAAGCGGACCGGTGGAACGCGCGCATGCCAGCGATCGGCCTCGGTCGCAGGGTCGGCCGCGAGCGCGGCGGCCAGCGGCCGAGGCTGCCAGCCGAGTGCCTCCGCAACCGGCCGGACCTCGGCGGTATTGCCGCGCGCGAGCATGCCGAGTGTCTCGCGCGTCAGCATGCCACCCCCAATCGCCCCGACCGTCTCCGCTGCGAGGCTCAGCAACGCGGCGGGAACCGGCAGGAAGGGCGCATCCCGCAGCCCAAGCCAGCGGCGGAGCAGGCGCGTGAGGTCGTCGGTGGTCATCGGCTCCGGTCCGACCAGATCGAGACAAGGCGGAACGGGCCCAGGCCGCTCCAGCAACCCAGTCACCGCCCGCGCCGCATCCGCGACGTGCAGCGGCTGCACGCGCCAGGTCCCGGGACCGAGCCGAAGCGGGTAGGGCAGAGCGGCAAGCGCGACGAACAGGGCCGTGCTTCGCCCGCCGCGTCCGATCACGATCGAGGGCCGCACCACGCACCAGCCGCCGCGTCCTCCCGCATCACGCAGGCGCAGCAGATGCTCGTCGGCTGCGCGCTTCGTCAGGTGGAAGCGCGAGCGGGCCGCCGGGCCGGCGCCCAGGGCCGAGATCTGCACCAGGTGGGCAATGCCGAGTTCGGCGCAGGCGTCGAACAGGGCGATCGGGCCACTCCCATGCACCAGCTCGAGCCCGGCGCCGCCCAGGGCGCCGGCGGCGTTCACGACCGCATCCACCTCGACGAGGCGCGGCAGCCACGCCGACGCCCCGTCACGTGCCAGGTCTGCCTCGACCACCCGGTAGCCGGGGTAGCGGCGACGCAGCGCGGCAGCATCCCGGCCGCAAGGGACCACATCATGGCCGCGAGCGAGGAGGCGACCGGCGACCTGCCCGCCGATGAAGCCGCTGGCGCCCAGCACCAGTACGCGCATGGCAACTCCCCATGGCCGGGCGTGCGGCACCGTCCTCGATCCGGCGGCAGCGACCGCAAGGCGGGGCGGGATGGGGCATCAGAAGGTCAGGACGAGCGCCGTCCTCGCGGTGCCGCCGAAGCACCGCTACCCGGGCGCATCGACCTGCCCGATGCCCTTCAGCATGTCGGCCACCGTCCTGAACTCCTGGTCGGGCAATCTCTCGATTGCCGTGATCTCCTCCGCGCTGGCGCCCTTGCTGCGCAGGTGGCGCACCACTTCCTGCTTGCTCGCTGGCAGGTTGAGGCCCTCAAGGCGCCTGGCGATTGGGACCGGGGAAGCGCTGCCGTCTGCCTGGCTCATGACCACCTCTCCGATGTCGGGCGAATATCCCCACCGGTGAACGTCCCATGCGTCCCGCTGTTCTGGCGCTCCTGAACAGGCCCCAGTGGGAGGACGGTGGGACGAGCCTCGCCCTGCGGCGTTGAGCTGTGGCACACGCTGCGGCGCCCATGAAGGCGCTGGCTGCGGGATGCGGATCGGCCGGGGGAGGAAGGGGCATGTTCGTGATCATCAGGAAGACCGGTCTGGCGGGCCCCCCCGCGCAGGCCGTCCAGGGCGTGCGCGATCACATCCGGCCGCTGGTCCAGGGGCGGCCCGGCTTCCTCGGCTATTTCGGCTTCGTGGACGAGGCGGGCGATGCCGTGTTCTCGGTGAGCATCTGCACCGACCGCGACAGCGCGATGGACACCCACCGCCGCGTGCGCGACCGGGTCGCGGCGAACATGCGCGACCTGCTGCCGGAGGAGCCGGAGGTCATGGCGGGGGAGGCAGTGTTCCACGCCATCGCCCAGCCGCAGGACCAGAAGGACAGGCAGCATCCGCTCTTCGTCGTCCTCCGGACCTATGCCGGCCTCAGCGGCGAGACCGAGACCATGCATTCCATCGTGAGCGAACGAACCCTGCCGGCGATCACGCAGGCGCCCGGCTTCCGGGGCTTCTACGCCTTCCGTGACGAGGGCGACCCGAACCGGGCGATCTCGGTCACCCTGTTCGACAGCCGCGAGGCCGCGCTGCGCTCGCATGAGGAGGTGGTCGGGATCATGCGCGAGATGTTGGGGGAACTGGCCTACAACCCGCCCCAGGTGATGATGGGCGAGACGGTGGTGCTCGCCACGGCAGGCTGAGGCGGTGACTGCGCCGCGGTCTCGGGAACGGCGCACTCTTCTGCTGAGCCAGGACGAAACGATCCTTGGCGAACGGCGCTGAGTCCCCCGGAGCTGTCCACGGCTTCGCCGCCTACCTGTTGCTCTATGCCGCGCTCTACGCCGGTTGGGGCGTGCTCAGCCCGTTTCTCCCCGCCGTCCTTGCCGAACGGGGCGCCACGGCGGAGGAGATCGGCCTGCTGCTCGCCGCCGGCATCACGGTGCGACTGGTCGCGACGCCGGCCGTCGGCATGCTGGCCGACCGGCTGGGCGCCCCGCGCGAGGTCCTGGTGGTGCTGCTCCTCATCGCGGCCGCGCTTGGCCCCGGCTACGGCCTCGTCCCCATCGGTGACCTCTCCGCGCTCATGCTGGTCGGACTCGCGCACGCCGCCGCAACCGGGCCGCTCGGTCCGCTGCCGGACGCGCTGGCGGTGCGCGCCGCCGCTGCAGGGCTCAATCGCCGCGGATTTGACTATGGGATCGTGCGCGGCACCGGGGCGGCCGCCTTCATCGCCGGCTCGGCCGCGCTCGCCGGCCCGGCGATCGCGGTGGTTGGCGCGTTTTCCGTCGTGCTCTGGCTGAATGCCGGCCTGTTCGCGCTCGCCGCGGGTGCGGCGCTCCTTCTGCCTGCGCCGGGCTGGGCCGCAGAAGCGGCGCCGGTGGCCGGCCCGCCTGCCGTGCCGGCGGTCCGGCCGGGCAGCGCGGGGCTGCGCGCACTCCTGGCGATCAAGGCCTTCCGCAGGCTGCTGCTGGTCGCCGCCCTGGTCTCGGGCAGTCACGCCTTCTATGCCGGCTTTGCGACGCTGCGCTGGCAGGCGGCGGGAGTCGCGCCCGGAGTCATCGGTCTGCTCTGGGCCGTTGCCGTCGCTGCGGAGGTCACGGTGTTCTTCTGGCTCGGTCGCCCGTTGCTGGCGCGGCTCGGGCCTGGCGGGCTCTCGGCCCTTGCCGCGGCGGCCGGGGCACTGCGCTGGGCGATGATGGCGGTGACGGCCTGGGTACCGGCGATGCTGCTGGTGCAGCCTCTGCATGGGTTGACCTTCGCGGCGCAGCACCTTGCCGCCATGGCGGTCCTGGCACGGGTGGCACCTGGCCGCCTCGCCGCGGCGGCACAGTCGGTCTACGCCTCGCTCGGCACCGGCCTGCTTGGCGCGGTGCTGGCGCTCGCCTCGGGCCCGCTCTACGCGAAGCTCGGTGCCGGCGGCTTCTGGGCGATGGCGTTGCTCTGCGCCGCCGCAGTGCCGGCGGCGCTGGCCTTGCGCGCGGATGCGGCACCCCCGGAACGGGAGGCGTGACTCTGCCCTGCAAACACCGAGAGGGAGCATCTGCCGTGAACGCATGTGAACGGAAAATGCTCCGCTCCGGCGCAGGACTCGGAAACCATTGCCGGTGGGCTCGCACGGCGTGCATGATCCAGCACCAGGGCGGTTCGGCCAGGGTGCTCAGGGCAGGCCGGGAAGGATTGGCCGGCTGGTTCGCTCGCTGACGCTCCTGCAGTCTCCCAGGCCCTCTGCCCCGGGTAGGGAGGAAAGAGAATGGGCAGTTCCTGAGTGAGCGCGAGCTCGCTGCGCTCGCGCCGGCCGAACGTGCCGCGTTCCCCGCGCCGGTGCCGACCCAGATGGTCTCGAACGGGGAGTTCAACCCGCTGCCGCAGACCGCGGCGCAGCGGCAGGTGGAGGCGCGGATCGGCGAGATCGCCGACGCGAACGGCCGGCGCCTGGGCCTCGACCGGCGCGGCTTCCTGCGCTCCGCCAGCGGGATGGCCGCCTCCTTCCTGGCCATGAACCAGGTGTTCGGCCCGCTGTTCGACGTCGCCCCGGCCGAGGCGCAGGAACCCGCGGCGGCGGCCGCGCGGAGCGAGGGCCTGCGCGGCCAGTTCGTCTTCGACGATCAGCTCCACTTCGTGCGCGACGACTACCCCTTCGAGGGCATCACGGACCTGGCGAAGT
>DASQVL010000680.1:0-2465 GCA_035640795.1 Crenalkalicoccus sp.
AAGGAAGAGCCCGCCAAATGAATCGCGCGCGACGGTTCTGCTGCACGCGCCGCGTTAAACTGAAAGGAGAATCGGATGCCGACCTACGTTTGCAGTGCTGCTGCAGGACGGCTGACGCCGGTCCAAAAGACTGAAATCGTCCGCGCCATCACCGCGATCCACCATGAGGAGACCGGCGCGCCACGCTGTCTGGTCCAGGTAATCTTCTACGACCTTGCGCCAGACAGTCACTACGTGGCCGGCCAATTGGCGCCTGCGGATCAGATATGGGTTCGAGGCGATATTCGAGGCGGACGGACCAACGAGCAGAAGAGCCGGATGCTCCGACGGATAATGCAGGACGTCGGCAGGGCCAGCGGCGGCGCCGAGGACGCCGTTTGGATCTATCTGTGCGACATTCCCGCAGCGAATATGGCGGAGTACGGCCGCGTCCTGCCGCCTCCCGGGGAGGAGGACGCATGGTTCTCGTCGCTATCCGATGCCATGCGGCAAAGGCTCAGGCCCTTGGCCTGACAAACTCGAAACGCTGGAATCAATAGGAGAACTGAGCATGCCGACAGCCAAGATCCACGTCCACGAGGGCCGCTACGACGAGCAGCGGCTGGCTCGAGTTTCTGCGACGGGCGGACCCCGCGAGGTTTAGGGCGACGGTCGCGTGCATCGACTGGGACGCGATCGCCGAGACGATCGGCGAGTACTGGTCCCATCTACCCCACGACGCTGAGTTCCTGCTCGGGGTGGCCTTCCGCCGAAGTCAAGATCAAGGATCAAGCGATTGATCCTCGGTAACCTGTCCCGCATCGAACTGATGCCTGCCCGGCTGGCGTGCATGGCACCGGAGGCAGCGGAGCGCATCCTTGAGCAAGGGAAGCAAGTCGGGATAGGCTCTGGCGACCACGTCTTTTGGCACTATGCGCCCATCCTCATCGAAGCGTTCGCCGTTCAACGGCCTGACCTGCTGGATCGCCTGCTCGCGCCTGCCGAAGCTGCGGCCGCCAAGGCCTTCTCGCGGCTGCATCCGAGCTGGTATAAGGAGGCAGGCCCGACTTTGGTCGCACTTCGTCACCGCGCCCCACAGGCGCTCGCCCGCATCCTCGATCGAGTCACTCCGCAATGCGCGGAGGTTGGGTGGACGGCCGCTCTGCGCGAAGGCCGTGGCGCGCGCTGTACGGTCGCGCACCTCGTCACCGTTGCGACAGAGCGAACAGACTCGATCGGTGACCTCGCGCGGCGCCTTCGTGCAAGGTTTCCTGAGAGTGGCTGGCCGGTGGAGTTGCGGAGCTCCACTCGCCCATAGCCAGCCAAATTGATCCTTCAATGCTCGGTTACAGGTTGGGGATTGGACGCGTTTGGCCGATGCAATGCGGCCATCTCGGATGACTGCTTCAGGTCGATGGCGGACGCTCCGCCGTCTTCAGAGCCAGGCTGTCACACCCGCCGCAACGGCATCGTCATGCAGTGCACGCTGCCCCCCATCGGCGTGAACTCCGAAAGCTCCGGCTCCAGCACCGCGAGCCCCTCCGCCCGCAGCGCCGCGTTGATCCGCGCATTCCCCGCGGGACTCACCACCCGCTCCCGCCCCAGCGACAGCAGGTTGGCGCCCATCGCCATCACCTCGCGGTAGCCGACCGGCACGCGCCGGATGCCGCGGTCGTCGAGGAAGGCCAGCACCTCCTCCCCGAGCACCTCCTCGCAGGCCACCGCCAGCCCCTCCGCCACCATCCCGAACAGGCAGTCGAGGTGCAGGAAATGCTCGGGGAAGCGGATGATCCGCGCCTCCCAGCCGATCGCCTCGAACCAGCCGGCGAATTGGGCCGCCGCGGCTTCCGTCGTGCGCTCCCCCGTGCAGCCCACCAGCACCAGGCCGGGACGAACCACGTGCAGGTCCCCGCCCTCGATCGGCCCGGCCGTCGCGAAGCGCGGCAGCGCGCCGCCATTCCCCGCGAGGAACCGGATGAGGGGCGCGATCTCGCCCCGCCGCTCCGGCCGGAAGGGCTGCAGCACCACCGGGCCGAAGGGCGTCACCACCCCGGGGTCGCGCGTATAGACCTGCAGCGGCAGCTCCGGCGCCGGCGGCACCAGGTGGCAGCGCACCCCCTCCGCCTCCAGCAGCGCGACCAGCGCCGCGTGCTGCGCCCGCGCCCGCGCCGGGTCGGCCGCCCGGCCCCCGGCGATCGACCGGCGCGCCACCGCATTGAAGGGCAGCAGCCGGAAATGCTCGGGCGGCGCCAGCAGCACATCGGTCAGCACGCCGGTCTCGGAGTCGAGGCGCCATTCGGGCAGGGCCATGCATGCTCTCCTTCACGCCCAGGTATAGTCCGGGGCACGGCCTGCGTCCTTCGGCGGCGGCCCGCGTTGCCGGGGCGGAGGGACGCCCATGCCGGAGCCGCCGCTCGACTGCCTGATCATCGGCGCCGGCCCCGCGGGGCTGACGGCGGCGCTCTACCTGGCGCGCTTCCGCCGCC
>DASQVL010000681.1:0-2214 GCA_035640795.1 Crenalkalicoccus sp.
CATCCAGTTTTTAGCATAGTCCAGTGAGACACTGCTAAGAGCCTGTCTCTGAACGCCGTCGCAATAGGGGTTGGATGGTCGGGGTAGGCTGTGATTCCAGCAGGTTGTCGAGACCGAGTTGGATGGGACAGCCTGATGTGGACCCCGACCACCCGCGCCCTGCATAGGCGGGACGGCCTGCGCCTCGCCAGTGACGTGACCGATGCGGAATGGGCGGTGCTGGCGCCTTTGCTGCCGCCGCCTTCCGCGGTGGGACGGCCGCCTGCCTGGCCGATGCGCGAGATCGTCAACGCGATCTTCTATGTCCTCCGCGGCGGCATTCCTTGGCGCATGCTGCCGGACTGCTTCCCGCCGCGGCAGACGGCCTATGGCCGGTTCTTCGCATTCCGGGAGAAGGGCGCCTGGGAAGGCATCAACCACCACCTCGTCATGCTCGACCGCGAACGGGCGGGCCGCGAGGCCAGCCCCTCCGCCGCGGTGATCGACAGCCAAAGCGCGAAGACCACCGAAGCCGGTGGCCCGCGCGGCTGCGACGCGGGCAAGAAGATCAACGGCCGCAAGCGCCACGCCATGGTCGACACGGATGGCCGTCCGCTCGTCCTGCAATGCCACGCGGCCTCGGTGCAGGACCGCGACGGCGCCGTCCCGCTGCTGCAGGCATCGAGGCGCGGCTTTCCTTTCGTCGAAGGCGCCTTCGCCGATGCGGCCTACGCCGCCGAGCGCGTCGCCCAGGCCACCCGCATCGCCATCGAGATCGTCCACAAGCCGAAAGATCAGGTTGGCTTCGCCGTGCATCCGCGCCGCTGGGCGGTCGAGCGCTGCTTCGCCTGGCTCGGCCGCAACCGGCGCCTCGCCCGCGACTTCGAGGCCACCGTCGCTTCCGCCACGGCCTTCCTCTACGCCGCATCCGTCCCACTGCTCACCCGAAGGCTGGCACGTTCCGCGTGAGTTCAGAGTCAGGCTCTGAGCCCTACCCGCGTTTGGGATTATGCGATGCGGACGGGCGTTGGTGCAGCGAGGTGCCGGGCCCCCGGGCCCGGTCGGGTCGTCCATCGTCGGCTGAGCCGTTACGCTCACGGGCATGCCTTTCAAGCACCACGCCGCCCGCCGCCACCACATCCCCAAGGCCCGCTACCGGGTCCGGAACTGGCGGGCGTACGAGGCCGGGCTGCGGCGACGCGGTGACCTGACGCTCTGGCTGGACGAGGCCGCCATCGTGGGATGGCAGGCGCCGCCGCGGACCACCCCCGGCGGCCAGGCCTGGTATTCGGATGTGGCGATCGAGCTGGTGCTGACGCTGCGGCTCGTCTTCCACCTCGGCCTGCGCCAGGCCGAGGGCTTCGCCACGAGTGTCCTGCGGCTGCTCGGGCAGGCGCTGCGCGTGCCCGACCACACCACCTTGTGCCGGCGCGGCCGCGGCTTCGCCGGCCGCCGGCCCGGGGTCGTCCCCCACGGCCCGATGCACCTGGTCATCGACAGCACGGGGCTGAAGCTGTTCGGTCGGGGTGAGTGGGATGCGGAGAAGCACGGGCGGGCGCGCCGGTCCTGGCGCAAGTTGCACCTCGCCGTGGATGCCGGCACCGGCGAGATCGTCGCCAGCGTGCTGACCGACAACGCGGCCGACGACGCCGGCGAGGTGCCGGCGCTGCTCGGGCAGGTGGAGGGCGAGATCGCCAGCGTCGCCGCCGACGGGGCCTACGACGGCGAGCCGGTGTACCGGGCCGTCGCCGACCGCCAGGCCGATCCGCCGCCCGACGTCGTCATCCCGCCGCGTGCATCGGCGGTGCCCAGTGCCGAGGATGCCGATGCGCAGGGCCAGCGCGATCGTCACATCCGGTTCGTCACCGAGAAGGGCCGCATGGCCTGGCAGAGGGCGACCGGCTACGGCCGCCGCAGCCTCGCGGAGACCGCGGTCGGGCGTTTCAAGGCGATCATCGGTCCGAGGCTGCGCGCCCGCGGCTTGCCCGCCCAGCAGGGCGAGGCGGCCATCGCCGTTGCGGTGCTCAACCGCATGATCCGGGCCGCCAAGCCGGTGTCCGTGCGCGTCGCCTAAACCCTCGTCCAGCAGGGGCCATCGCTGGCTCCGCTATCTCCCTGCAACAACGCCGCCCGACGCCGATGCGCTTTGTGAGGACCGGGGCGCGCGGATCTCCATCTTGGCCGGGGCGGTGCCCCGAGACCGGATACGTTGACGCAGACCGATCAGACCAGGTC
>DASQVL010000682.1:0-2809 GCA_035640795.1 Crenalkalicoccus sp.
GCGATGAACGCCGCGGTCATGGCGAGCGGCTTCGCCAAGGGTGGTGCCGCCGCTGCGCGCGAGGCGCTGGAGGCCTTCTGGAAACGGGTCTCCCGCGCCGCGACCTTCAGCCCGTTCCAGCGCGGGCCCATCGACGTGATGCTCGGGCGCTGGACGCTCGACTACTCGCCGAGCTTCCTGATGATGGACCTGCTCGCGCGCGTCGTCTCGCCCTACGACATCCCGGCGATCGGCGGCAACCCGCTGGAGCAGGTGTTGCAGGAGAGCGTGGATTTCGGCGCGCTGGCGAACGGACGGATCAAGGTCTTCGTGACCGCAACGAATGTCCGCACCGGCCGCGGGCGCATCTTCCGCAACGGCGACATCACGCCGGCCGTGCTGCTGGCCTCCGCCTGCCTGCCGCAGCTCTTTCCCGCCGTTGAGATCGACGGCGAGCCCTATTGGGATGGCGGCTTCGCCGGCAACCCCACGCTCGTCCCGCTGGTCACCGAGCTCGTCTCCGACGACACCATCCTGGTTCCGATCAACCCGATCGAGCGGCCCGGCACGCCGCGCGCCGCGCGCGACATCCTGGACCGCGTCAACGAGATCTCCTTCAACTCGGTGGCCCTGAAGGAGCTCAAGATGATGGCGCTGCTGCGCAAGGTTGCCGACCCCAAGGGCGGCGAGGGGCTGCGCTGGGCCAACATGCGCATGCACATAGTGCGCAACGAGGTGATGGTGGACCTCGGCTCTTCCTCGAAGCTGAACGCCGAGTGGGCCTTCCTGCGCATGCTGCGCGACGAGGGGCGCAAGGCGGCCGAGGCCTTCCTGGCCGGGCACGCCGAGGACATCGGCAGGCGGTCCTCGGTGGACCTCGACCGGCTAATCGAAGGCATTTGAGCCATGGGACTGCTCGGCATCCTGCTCGGCCTCGGGCTGCTCCTCTGGCTCGCCTATCGCGGCTGGTCGGTGCTGCTGCTCGCACCCGCCGCGGCGCTGGTCGCGGCGGCCTTCGCCGCCGAGCCGCTGCTGGCGCACTGGACCCAGACCTTCATGGGCAGCGCGGCGCGCTTCGTCGCGCAGTTCTTCCCGCTCTTCCTGCTCGGTGCGCTGTTCGGCAAGTTGATGGAGGACAGCGGCTCGGTCGCCGCCATCGCCGATTTCATGACGGAGAAGCTGGGCGCGCAGCGGGCGGTGCTGGCGGTGGTGCTGGCCGGCGCCATCGTGACCTATGGCGGCGTCAGCCTCTTCGTCGCCTATTTCGTGCTGGCGCCGATGGCGACCGCCCTGTTCCGCGCCGCCGACATCCCGCGACGGCTGATGCCGGCGGCGATCCTGGTCGGCAGCTCCACCTTCACCATGTCGGCGCTGCCGGGCACTCCGGCCATCCCCAACACCATCCCGATGCCCTTCTTCGGCACCACGCCCTTCGCCGCCCCGGGCCTCGGCATCGTCGCCTCCGCCGTGATGGCCGGCATCGGGTTGTGGTGGCTGGCACGCCAGGAAGCCGCCGCGCGCAGCCGCGGCGAGGGCTTCGCCGATGCGGCGGTGCCGGCGGCCGACGCGGCGGCGGACGATCCGCTGGTGCGCGAGCGCGCCGTCGCGGCGCGCGAATTCGACCCGGCGGAGATCCACAATTCCGCCGAGGCGGGCACGCGCCCGCCGATCTTGCTCGCCGCCCTGCCGCTGGTGGTGGTAGTCGCGGTCAACCTGCTGATGTCCTTCGTCATCCTGCCGCGCATGGACGCCGCCTTCCTGGCCGAGGCGCGCTTCGGCGGCACCACGCTCGCCGCCGTCGCCGGCGTCTGGTCGGTCGCGACTGCGCTCGCGGCGGCGATCGTCAGCCTGCTGGCGCTGAACGGGACGCGCATCCCCTCGCTCAGGGCGACGATGGATGCCGGCGCCAATGCCGCGGTGCTGCCGATCTTCTCGGTCGCGAGCCTCGTCGGCTTCGGCGCCGTGGTCGCCGCCATGCCCGCCTTCGAGGTGGTGCGCGACTGGGTGCTGGGCATTGGCGGAGGGCCGCTGGTCTCGCTCGCCGTGGCGACCAACGTGCTGGCGGCGCTGACCGGCTCCGCCTCGGGCGGGCTGACCATCGCGCTGGATGCGCTCGGGCCGACCTACATGGCGATTGCTGCGGAGCGCGGCATAGACCCGGGGCTGATGCACCGCATCGCGGTGATCGGCGCCGGCACGCTCGACATCCTGCCGCACAACGGCGCGGTCATCACGCTGCTGGCGGTCTGCGGCTGCACCCATCGCGACAGCTACATGGACATCTTGGTCACCGGCATCGTCAGCTCGATCGCGGCGCTGGCTCTGGTGATCCTGATCGGCAGCCGTGTCGGGTCGTTCTGAGCGATGTCAGCGCGGCAGCGGCCCGTCGCGGCCCGAGAGCAGTTCCGCCACCCAGCGGCTCGCGGGGAATTCCTCGCAGATGCAGAGGGCCGCGATGAGCACCGGCACGCCGATGAAGGCGCCTTGGATGCCCCAGACCAGGCTGCCGACGAAGACCGCGACCAGCACCACGAAGGGTGAGAGCGCGAGCCGCGCGCCGGTCAGCCAGGGCTCGATCGCGCTGCCGCCCAGGCTCTGGATCACCTGCAGCACGACGAAGACGGTCAGCGCCGCCTGCCACTCGCCGAACTGCAGGATGGCGAAGGCCGTGGGAAAGAGGGTGGCGACCAGCGGGCCGATGAAGGGGACGTAGTTCAGCACCAGCGCGATCGCGCCCCACTCGATGGCGAGATCGAGCCCGATCGCTCTGGCGAAGGCCCAGACGACAATGCCGGTCAGCACGCTCATGATGCTGCGGACCACCATGTAG
>DASQVL010000683.1:0-7537 GCA_035640795.1 Crenalkalicoccus sp.
GCCCCCGCCGCGCTCGTCCGCGCGCGCGCCCGTGCGCGGCGGCGCCGCACTGGACTGGCACGCTCACAGGAATCCGCGTCCCGCATGCTCCTCTAAGAGCCGCGCGCACCTGGGTGCTGATCTCGGCCAGATGGGCGTTCATCGCCGCCACCTTGGCTACTGGCGTGATTACTGCAGCCCCCGCGCCGCGGGCTGGGCAGATCGCGCCGAACAGGTAGGCTGAGCTGTGCCGGTTGTCGCGCACCATCGCCGGGCGCGAGCCGACGGGTGCCCAGACATAGGTCAGGCTGCGTTTCTGTCCCACTCTGGCTTCGTCCTTACATGAGGGTTCGGTCGTCAATCCGGTCCTTGCATCCGCTTCTCCATTCTTGTCGGGGGGCCGTACAGCGTATTGCTCGGGGCCGGGGCGGTCCTGTCCGCAGCGGCGGCTGCGTCACCTTACATGCGGTCGGGTCCGGCTCGGTCGGCCCGCACCAGAATGCCTCATGCACGAGGCCGTGCCCCGGTGACACGCGACCCACCTGAAACGCGGCGGCGTGCGGCCGCCAAAGATGAATACGGTCGCGCTCCCCGTGCCGCCGGCGCCGGTCGCCCCGGCGGCGAACCCGTCGCTTAGGCGGTGGCGTCCGTCGTCCTCCCCAGCTGCACGCCGGCCGGCAGCACGCCGGTCTCCGCGTAGCGCCAGAGCGCGACCAGCAGCTTGCGCGCCATGGCCACGATGGCGATGCGCCGCGTGCGCCCGGCCAGCGTCCCGACGCGCTCGCGGAACCAGCCGGCCAGCGCGCTGCCCGGCTGGTAGCGCAGCCACAGCCAGGCCAGCTGGATCATCGTCGTCCTCGCGCGCGGGTTCCCGGCGCGGCCGATGCGCCGGTCCCTGTCCACCCCGCCGCTCTGGAAGGGCATCGGCGCGATCCCGACGTAGCTGGCGAGCTGCCGCCGGTTGCCGAAGGAGCGGTAGAACACCTCCCGCACCAGCACGGCCGCGAAGTTCGGCCCGACGCCGCGGATGCGCTGCAGGGCGTCGATCTTGCGGCGGGCCTCGTCGCGTGCGGGGGCGGCGGCGGCGGCCTCGTCGCGCTCGGCCTCGACCTCGCGGATCAGCTCGAGGACCAGGACGAGGCGCCGCCGCAGCCGGTCCAGCTCGGCGCGCAGGTGCGGGGGCACCGCGCGGCCGTCGCCGGTGCGCGCCGCGTCGAGGTCGCGCTCCCAGGAGCGGAGCGAGGGCCTCTCCCGGACCCCCTGGGTGAACAGCAGCGCCTCGATGCGGTTCTCGAGGCGCAGCCGCTCCTGCACGAGGTGCTCGCGCTCGCGGTGCATGCGCTTGGCGTCCTCCTCCTCCGGCGTCGGCACGCGCACCATGCTGCACGCCTGGCGGTCGCCGCGCAGGTGGGCCGCGAGGACGCGCAGCATGCCCTCGGCATCCAGCCGGTCGGTCTTGGCCCGGCGCGCCCGGCGGTTCACGAGGATGCTGGTCGGCTCGAGCACGTGGGCGGCGATGCCGTGGGCCGCCAGCAGCCGCTGCAGCCAGAAGCCGTCGCGCCCGGCCTCGAAGCAGCAGACCACGCCCACGGAGCCGCCGCCCCCGCCGGCGGCGCGAGCGCGGAGCGAGGAGAGGAGCGCGAGCAGCGCGGTCGGATCGCCGCCTCCGATGCGGTGCACCTGCGGCCTCTCGGCGCGGGGCAGCCGTGCGGCGACAAGCCAAGTCGTCCGGCTCAGCTCGATCGCAACATGGATCTGGTGGTCGAAGCTCGCAGTTTCCGCTGACATGCCTGGCTCCCGTGCAAGGGGTGGGGCACCAGCCTGTCGCCGTGGCACCCTCCCTCATAGCATCTGGAACCAGATTTCGACCGGCGTGCCAGCGGTGCAGCCGAGCAACGCTGCCTTCAGCAGTTCAGGGAGGTTTTTTATATACCTCCTGCGCCGCACCACCCGAAGCGGGACGCTGCGGCGCAGGAGGCATATAAGAACCCGTCCAAGAACAATCCTTGTGATTTGAGTGGGTTGGCGCAGGGATCCCGGTCCGAGGTTGGCACAAAGGACCGGGACGTAAATCGGCCTGCCCCAATCAGCAGAAGCGGGCACTTCGGGGTCACCGCTGCAGGAAGGGGCAGCCGCCCTGCGCCATCGGGCGGAACGCCTCCTCCGCCGGCGTGCTCGCCACCAGCCGGTAGAGGTCCCATTCGTGCCGACTCTCGGCCGGCGCCTTCACCTCGAACAGGTGGCTCGGGTGGACCTTGCGCCCGTCCTCGCGGATGCGCCCCTCGCCGAAGCAGTCGTCGTCCGTCGGCATCGCCTTCATGCGCGCGACTACGGCGCGACCATCGGTCTTCGCCGCGGCCACACCCATGTCAGCCACTGCCTTCAGGTAGTGCAGCGTGGCCGCATACTCCCCGGCCTGGATCATGTTCGGCCAGTTCGCCGGCACCTTCGGCCGGATGCGCTCCATGAAGGCGCGCGTGCGGTCGTTCAGGTCCCAGTAGAAGCTCTCCGTCAGGCGCAGGCCCTGCGCCACCTCGAGCCCGAGCGCGTGCACGGTGGGCAGGTAGACCAGCATGGCGGCGAGTTGCATCCGGCGGCGCAGCCCGAACTCGTGCGCCTGTTTGATGCTGTTCACCGCGTCGGTGCCGGCGTTGCACAGCCCGAGCACCTTCGCCCCCGAGGCCCGCGCCTGCTGCAGGAAGGCGGAGAAGTCGGTGGTCTCCGGGAAGGGGTAGAGGGCGCGGCCCAGCACCTTGCCGCTGGCCTGCTCGACGAAGCGGACGGTGTCGCCCGCCAGCTGGTGGCCGAAGGCGTAGTCGGGGGCGACCAGGAACCAGCTGTCCCCGCCGGCCCGGAGCGTGCTGATGGCCGTGGACTTCGCCAGCATCCAGGTGTCGTAGGTCCAGTGGACCGTGTTCGGGCTGCACTGGCGCCCGGTCAGCTCCGAGGTGGCGGCGCCGCTCACCAGCACCACCTTGTTCCTTTCGCGCCCCAGGCCGGAGACCGCGAGCGCGACCGCCGAGTTGATCAGCTCGACCACGACGTCGACGCCGACGTTGTCGAACCACTGCCGCGCGATCGCCGAGCCCACGTCGGGCCGGTTCTGGAAGTCGGCCTCCAGCACCTCGACGCTCATGTCCCGGCCGGCGGTGAACTCCTGCACCGCCTGCCGGACGCAGGCGACACCGGTCGGGCCCGAGGCGTCCCGGTAGGTGCCCGAGAGATCGGTTAGCACGCCGATGCGGATGGTGGCCGGCGCCTTGCCGCCACCCCCTTGCCCGCGGGCCGGGTTGTCGGGCAAAGCGGAAGCGACGGCTGCGCTGCCGATCAAGGCACGCCGGGTGATCGTCATGTGCCCCTCCGATGCCTGCCGTCCGAGCTGCGGCGGAGCAGAGTGGTGGGGCGTCCCATGCGGGCCGCGGCCCACCTGGCGAACTCTAGGTGCGAGCGGCTGGCTGCGCCAGCAACAATTCGTCCCCTGTTTTCATTGGCGAGCCAAGCGCCTCGCCATGAGCTTGATCATCGCCAACCGGATCAGGGCGACCGACGTCCTGGCGAGGTTCTCGAGGTTGCGCGCGAGGCGGCGGCAGCGGGTCAGCCACGCCAGCGTCCTTTCCACGATCCAGCGCTTCGGCAGCACGACGAAGCCATGGGCGGCGTCCGGGCACTTGACGATGCGCAGCCGCCAGCGACCGCTGCACCGGGCCGCGCTGGCGGCACGCGGACCCCGGTACCCGGCATCGGCGAAGATGGCGAGGACGAAAGGGAACAGCGCTCGGGTGCGGCGGTCGAGCACCAGCGCCGCACCGTCGCGGTCCTGAATGCTGGCCGCGTGCACGACGACGTTCAGCAGCAGCCCGAGCGTGTCGACGAGGACGTGGTACTTGACCCCTTTGACCTTCTTGCCCGCGTCGAAGCCGACCGGGTCGACCGGCGCGCCCCCTTTTCCGCCGCCTTCACCGACTTGCTGTCCAGGATGGCCGCCGTGAGACTGGCCTCCTTGCCTGCCTGCTCGCGGCAGGCGACGTAGAGGGGGTGGTGCACCGCCTCCAGCGTGCCGTCCCAGTCCCAGCGGTGCAGGTAGCCGTGCACCGTACTCCGGGGCGGCAGGTCGCGGGGCAGGTGCCGCCACTGGCAACCCGTCTCGAGGACATAGAGCAGCCCGTTCATGACCTCGCGCACCACGACCGAGCGGCGCCGCCCGCCGCGCTTGGCGGGCCGGATCAGCGGCGCGATCAGCGCCCACTCTCCATCCGTCAGATCGCTCGGATAGCGCAGCCCCTCACGCCCGTACCGCTCCCGGTCAGCCGCCGTCCACATCGCAGGACCCCCACTACCGCCAGCGGGCACCCTGCGGCAAGACACTCAAAACACAAGACATGTTCGTGGACGGGCTCTCAGTGACGCCAGCCGCCACTCTGGCACGGAGGCCGTCGAGGAGGCGTCCACCCCATCACGGCCTCGGCGGAAAGCGGCGGTTCTGGACAATGGCGGCCATTACGCGGACGGGGGTGGTCTGCCACCTTTCGCCGTCAATGATGACCCTACTGCGCCGGCGCCCCTATCCGATCTCGATACGGATGGTCTGTACCCCGTCAGCCACGCGGACCTCAGCCACCCTGGGCGGCTTCGCCGTGCGGATGACGCTGATGTCGCCGTTGCGCTCCAGCCGCGCCTCCGCCACCTGCTCCGGGCGCGTCAGGCCATGGCGCCGCAGGTCCTCCTGGAGATCGTGCTCGGTCAGGTGCGCCGCCCGCATCGCCCGCTCGTCCACCCGCCCTTCACGGACGAGGACCACCGGTTGGCCCTTGACTGCCTCCCCGAAGCGGTGCGAGCGGACCGCGATGGCCGAGAATGCCCAGTGCGTCGCCAGCAGGGCACAGGCGGCGGTGAGCACCGGGCCGAGCGGCGCATTGCCGGTGATCCCCCGGCTTGCGACCGAGCCCAGCATGATCCCAAGGATCACGTCGAAGGCGGTCGCCTTGCCCATGAAACGCTTCTTGCCCAGCCGGACCACGGCCACCATGGCCGCGTATACGACGGCAGCGCGCAGGGCCATCTGCACCGCGGTGAGCTCCTTGCTCTCCAGGCCAAGCCCGAGCACGAGCCGCAACACCTTCCAGAGATCGTCCACCTTGCACCTTCCCTTGTCACTGCCGGGCAAGCAGGAGCGTAACCACCCGGGGACACGCAGGCTTCCAGGACTGTTCGGAGTGGCCGTCCCAGGCATCGGCAGGTGGTAGGCCTTCGGCCTGGCGGCTTGGTCAGGAACTGGCTCAAGCCTGCCGGCATTGGAACGTCAGCCTGACCTCAAGGGCCGAGTCCGGCGGTTCCACGACGCGGTGCCACGGCTCCACCAGACAGCCGCGGTCCGCCCACCATCTTGGCAGGGCGGTGCAGGCGCTCTGCCCCGTCGAAGAGCAAAATTGCCGGCCATACGGCCAGAGAGATACCGTCCGTCCTGGCCTGCAGGCAAACGGCGAGACACGGCAATGATTCTGGAGCATGACGGCGCGAGGCCGGTCATCGACCCGACCGCGCGCGTTGCGCCGAACGCGACGATCTGCGGCGACGTGACCATCGGCCCGAACTGCTCCATCGGTTTCGGCGCGGTGCTGACGGCCGAGAGCGGCCCGATCGTGCTGGGCGCCAACTGCGTGGTCATGGACACGGCGGTAATCCGCGGCGTGCGCGGCAAGCCGGTGACGATCGGCGACAACGTGCTGGTCGGCCCACGCGCCTACCTGACGGGCTGCACGGTCGCCGAAAACGTCTTCCTGGCGACGGGAGCCACCGTGTTCAACGGCGCGCGCATCGGCGCCCGGGCGGAGGTGCGGATTAACGGCATCGTGCATCTGCGGACGGTCCTGCCCGAGGACGCGGTGGTGCCGCTGAACTGGATCGCGGTGGGGGACCCTGCCCGCATCCTGTCCCCGGACCGGCACGACGAGATCTGGGCGATCCAGGAGCCCCTCGACTTTCCCCGTTATGTCTTCGGTGTCGAGCGCCCGCCGCCAGGCGAGACCTTCATGCCGGACGTCATGCCGCGCTACGCCGCCTTCCTCCGCCGGGCGCACGCAGGAGATCGCCCATCCGGCTGACCGAGGGACACGCAGCGAAAGCCCTCCCAGCCAGCATATGCCTGCTTGGAGTCGAGGGGCGAACCTCCTGGGTACCGAGCGTCAGCCGCGTACCACCAGGCGGCGCGCCGCGGAGCACGCGCAGGCCCTTTCGCCAGCGATCTGGGGAAGTCCAGGGCGGTATCTTCCGTCAGGTGCCATCCGCTAGCGCAAGAACTCCCGCAGCAGCTCGTTCACCACCAGCGGTGCGTCCTGCTGCACCCAATGCGACACGCCGGGCAGTCGCTTCACCGTCAGATCTCGTACGTAGCGCTCGGTGCCGTCCAGGCAGACCGGGTCCAGCGCCACGTCCCGCTCGCCCCACACGACCAGGGTCGGCACGTCGATCACCTGCGCCAAGTCCAGCGCCCGCGAACTTGGCAGCCGCAGGGCCCGGTACCAGTTCAGCATCGCCGTCGCGGTGCCGGGCTCGGTGACCTGCCCGGTGTAGACGGCGAGCACGTCCGGCGGCAGCGGCACGCCCGCGAACATCCGCCGCACCATGGCGCCCCGACCCGCCATCAGCATCCGCTCCGGCAGCCACGGCAGCTGGAAGAACGCGACGTACCAAGACTTGCGCAGCTGCCGCCAGTGCTTCAGCGCCGCGCGGAAGCACAGCGGATGCGGGTCGTTCATGACCACCAGCCGCTCCAACGGGCGACGCTTCCCCGCGGCGAGGCACCAGGCGACCATGCCGCCCCAGTCGTGCCCGAGCAGCGCGACGCGCCTGGCGTTCGCGGCGTCTATCAACGCCGCCACGTCGTCCACCAGGTGCGGCAACGCGTAGTCCGCGACCCGCGCGGGCCGGGTGGTGCGCCCGTACCCGCGCTGGTTCACCGCCCAGACGCGGTACCCCATGCCCGCCAGCACTGCGATCTGGTGGCGCCAGGAGACGGCGTGCTCCGGGAAGCCGTGCAGGCAGAGCGCCAGCCGGTCTCCGCTGCCCTCCTCCAGTACCTCGAAGCGCAGCCCGTTGGCCTCGATGAACGTGGTCCGCATGCCGAGCCCCTGCCGATCCGCGCGCCGGATGGTCTCCTCTTGCGACCCCCTCGGTCGTCGGGTCGAGCGTGGCGGCCACGCGCACGTCGGACGCCTGCGGGTGAGCTCCTCGGCCAGCATGCCGCCGCTGTCCAGATCGACCGCAATGGGCAGCTTCCTCCAGCCCTCGCCGCGCTCACCCCGAGGTCGCCTGACGTGCAGCCCCGTGCTGTCGATCGCCAGGTTGAGCCTGATGCCGGCGGTGCTGCGCAGATCAAGCCGCAATCGCCGACCGCGCCGGGACAGTGTGGTGTGGTCCGGCACCGGCAACGCTACGCCGAGCAGGCCGAAGAGGGAGGCGATCAGACCTTCCACCTGCCGCAGCGCCAGGCGCCAGACGGCGCGCATCATCAGTGCGGCCGTGATCGCCGCGGCGGAGAAGGTGCGGCGTCCAGCCGGGG
>DASQVL010000684.1:0-2180 GCA_035640795.1 Crenalkalicoccus sp.
GGCGGCAGGGTGGAGGAGGTCGCGGTGCCCGAGGCGCCCGCCCCGGCGCCGGCGGCGCCCGCCCCGGCCCCCGCGCCCGTGGAGCGCCCGGCCTTCCAGGGCAGCGGCCGCACCGCGATGCTGGTGACGGAGCCGGTACGGTCGGGCCAGCGAATCCATGCGGCCGGGGCCGACCTGGTGGTGACTGCGACGGTCAATCCGGGGGCGGAGGTGATCGCCGACGGTAACGTCCACGTCTATGGCGCGCTCAGGGGCCGCGCCATCGCCGGGGCGGCGGATGACCGGGGGGCGCGCATTTTCGCGCTGCACTTCGATCCTGAACTTGTGGCGATCGCCGGTTACTATGCCGTGCGCGAGGGACTCGGGGACTCGCCCATCGGCCGCACCGTGCAGGTGCGGCTGCAGGGTGAGGAGATGCGGTTCGATCCGCTCGGCTGAGGCCGGCGGTCCGGCGGGGGTGCCGGAATTTCAGCAGGGGGGCATGATCCGATGGCGCAGGTGATCGTCGTGACGTCCGGCAAGGGGGGTGTCGGCAAGACTACGACCAGCGCCGCCTTCGCCACCGGCCTCGCGCAGCGAGGCAAGCGGACGGTGGTCATCGATTTCGACGTGGGCCTCCGGAACCTCGACCTCATCATGGGCGTCGAGCGCCGCGTGGTGTTCGACATCGTCAACGTCATCCAGGGGGAGGCGCGGCTCTCCCAGGCGCTGATCCGCGACAAGCGGGTGGACATGCTCTCCATCCTCCCGGCCAGCCAGACCCGGGACAAGGAGGCGCTGACCCGCGACGGCGTCGCCACGATCATCGAGGAGCTGTCGAAGGACCACGACTACATCCTCTGCGACAGCCCCGCGGGGATCGAGAAGGGGGCGCTGCTCGCCCTGTACTTCGCCGACCAGGCCATCGTCGTGACCAACCCGGAAGTCTCCTCGGTGCGCGACAGCGACCGCATGCTGGGCGTGCTGCAGTCCAAGTCCAAGCGGTCCGAGGAGAAGCGGGAGAAGGTGAAGGAACACCTCCTCGTCACCCGCTACGACTCGGAGCGCGTGGCGAAGGGGGAGATGCTGAAGCTTGAGGACGTGCAGGAGATCCTGGCCGTTCCGCTGCTCGGCGTGGTGCCGGAGAGCGAGAGCGTGCTGCGCGCCTCCAACACCGGCACGCCGGTGGTGCTGGACCAGGAGAGCGTGGCGGGCCAGGCCTACCGCGACGCCGTCGGCCGCTTCCTGGGCGAGGAGCTGCCGCACCGCTTCATTGAGCCGGAGCGCAAGGGCGGGCTGCTGAAGCGGCTGTTCGGGGGGAGGGCCGCGTGATGAGCTGGCTCAGCATCTTCCGCGCCCGGCAGCCGGAGCCGCCCTCGGCGAGCCAGGCGAAGGAGCGGCTGCAGATCGTGCTGGCGCATGAGCGCATCGGCCGCACGAGGGAGGATTTCCTGCCGAAGCTGCAGCAGGAGCTGGTGGCGGTGGTCGCGCGCTACGTGGCGATCGACCCGGGGAAGGTGGCGGTGAACCTCGACCGCGGCGGCGACATGTCGACGCTCGCGATCGAGATCGAGCTGCCCGGCCCGCGCATCGGCGCCGGGCCGGTGCCGCCCGGGCCGGTCGCGGCGCGGCCCGCCGCGGCCGGCTGACGGGACCCGGTCAGGGCCCCTTCTGCAGCGCGTAGCGGCCCGGGCCAAGCACCGCGAGCAGGGCGAACCCGCCCATCAGGCCGATGTTCTTGAAGAAGCTGAACATCTGCTCGGTCTGCGCCGGCGGCGCGACTTCCCAGAAGCGGTGGCCGATGATGGTGGCACCCGCGGTGTAGAGGATGAGGCCGAGCGCCGCCCAGCGCACCCCGACGCCGAGCACGATCAGCGCCGGCAGGATCAGCTCGCAGGCGATGGCGACCCAGGCCGCCACGTCGGGCAGCGGCGCGCCCAGGGAGGCGAAGTGGGCGGCCGTGCCGCCGACATTGCGGAGCTTGAGGACGCCGCTGATCGGGAACAGCAGGACGAGCGCGATGCGGGCGATCAGCAGGGTGAGGTCGGTCTGGCCGCCCGCCAGGGCGGCGGGTTGCGTGGTTGTCGAGGACATGGGGCGTCGCTCCCGGAGATTGTGCGCCGGATCTTGGGCCGCTGCCGGCCTCGGCGCCAGCGGTTGGCCTTTGTCGGGCTGTCTGTGCAGGCCGACAGGAGGTCAGG
>DASQVL010000685.1:0-3201 GCA_035640795.1 Crenalkalicoccus sp.
CCGGTAGATCGCCGGGGTCCCGCGATCGCGGGCGACGCTGTCCCAGAGGGCGAGGGCCTGGTCGCGTTCCCCGGCCTCCGCCTTGAGCGCGGCGGCGCGCAGCGCGGCGAGGGTGCGATAGCCGGCGGGCGCCTCGGCGGCGAGGGCGGCGAAGCGGTCCGCGGCGGCCTTGCCGTCGGCATTCGGCGCCGCGGCCTCCCGCGCCGTGGTCAGGTAGGAGAGGGCGGCCGTCGCCGATTGCCGGGCCTGCCACCAGCGCCAGCCCTCCAGCCCGGCGACGCCGAGCACTACCAGCAGCAGCGCCGCGCCGAGCAGCCCGCCATAGCGGGCGAGCAGGCGCCGCCCGCGCTCGGCGCGGAGATCCTCCTCCACCTCGTCGAAAATATCGGGCACGTCCTCTCCGCACTCCCGTGGGCGCTGCAGTGGCCTCCGCCCGCCTGTGCGCGCGGCATCCGCCCCAGCCCCTTGTTTGTAGAGCAGATTCACGGTCACGGGCGTAGGTGCCCGTCCGCGATCTGCTCCAGGCCGGCGGGTCCATAGCCCGCGGCCGCCCCGTGGGGAATTCTCCGGGGGCCGCGAATCGCGGGCCCGGGCGCCGCCGGCCCGGCGTCAGCCTGGCGTTAAGGCGGCACCGTCAGGCTGCCGCGCCATGCCGTCCCGCCTCGCCCTGCTCCTGCTCGCCCTGGCGCTCACCGGCTGCGACGGCACCGGGCTCGGCGTCGGCGCGGCGGTGACGGTGGGCTCGGTCGCCACCATCGGCCGGACGCCGGTGGATGCGGTGGTCTCGCTGGTCTCGGGGCGGGACTGCTCGGCGGTGCGGCTGGACCGTGGCCTCAGCTACTGCCGGCCGGAGGAAGCGCCACCGGCGCCGCCGCCCTATTGCACGCGCAGCCTCGGCCGGGCCGATTGCTGGACCCGGCCGCCGCCCGGCCTGCCGCCGCCCCGCGGCATTGCGGACGGGCCGGCCACGCTGACCCCGGCGCAGGAAGCCGACCGCACGCGCCGCTGGCCCGGCCTGTTCTGAGCCGGCGAACTTCGGACTCGGGACACTAGGGCGAGACCCGCCCCCAGGCATTGCCCCGGCCCGTCGCGCAGGCGCAGGAATCACCGGGCCGCGCCCCGGAGGGCGCCGGGCAGGTATAGGCGCCGGCGACGCAGCGGCCGCCCGCCACGGGGGGCGGAGCCGACCCGGGCGCCAGATAGCCGTAGGACGGGTAGGCATAGGCCGGCGGGGGCGGCGCGTAGACATAGGGCGGCGGGTAGTAGACCGGCGGCGGGTAGTAAAAGGCCGGCGGCCCGAAATAGAAGCTGGGACCGAAGCCGAAGAAGAAGGCGGCCCGCGCCTCCGCCGGCGGCGCCGCAGACAGCAGCGCGGCGGCGGCCAGCGGCAGCAGGCGCAGCAGGATGCGCATGGACCCTCCTAGTCCGGGGCGGGCGGCCCCGCCGGCGGCACCATGGAAAACGCCGGCGGCGGCGTCGAGTTGAATCGGCGAAAACCACGCGCGGCGTGCCGCCGCGGAAGGGCGCGCAAACGCTTGATTTCCGCCGCAAGCCGCCGCATATGCGGCGCGGAACTGGAATGGCGCCGCCGAGCGGCGCACGGCGTCGGCCTGCCCCTGCTGCCGCCGCCCATCCGGCGAAGGAAGCGGATTTGACCGAAGCCACCGACCGGCCCCTCTCGGCCGCGGCCGAGCCCGAGCACACCCCAGAGCACACCGATGCAAGGGGGGAGAGCGTGCTGCCTGCGCAACCGGCGGAGGCCGTCGCCGTCGGAGCGGCGGAGGCCGTGGCCGCGCCGGAGCAGCCGGCGACCGAGGCGCCGCCGGGCGAGGCGTTGGCGGGCGAGGTGCTGGCGGGCAAGGTCGGGGCGAGCGCGGTCGCGGCCGAAGCGGTGGAATCCGCCGCAGCCGGCCCGGCCCCGGCCGCCGATGCGACGCGCGAACCCGCCGCGGCGCCCGCCGGATCCGAGGAGGAGGAAGCCGAGCCGGAACCGCCCGCCCCCTCCGTCACCTTCGCCGATCTCGGCCTCTCCGAGCCCATCCTCCACGCGGTGGCGGAAGCCGGCTACGTCTCCCCGACCCCGATCCAGGAGCAGGCCATCCCGGTCGTGCTGACCGGGCGCGACGTGCTGGGCTGCGCGCAGACCGGCACCGGCAAGACCGCCGGCTTCACCCTGCCGATGCTCGACATCCTGGCGAACGGAAGGGCCAAGGCGCGCATGCCGCGCTCCCTGATCCTGGAGCCGACGCGCGAGCTCGCCCTGCAGGTTGCCGAGAACTTCGTGAAGTACGGCAAGCACCTCTCGCTCACCCACGCCCTCCTCATCGGCGGCGAGTCGATGGACGAGCAGAAGGCCGTGCTGGAGAAGGGCGTGGACGTGCTGATCGCCACGCCTGGCCGCCTGCTCGACCTCTTCGAGCGCGGGCGCATCCTGCTCGCGGACGTCCGCATCCTCGTCATCGACGAGGCCGACCGCATGCTCGACATGGGCTTCATCCCGGATGTCGAGCGCATCGTCGGCCTGCTGCCGCGCATGCGGCAGACGCTGTTCTTCTCCGCCACCATGGCGCCGGAGATCCGGCGCCTGGCGGATGCCTTCCTGTCCAACCCGAAGGAGATCACCGTCGCGCCGCCGGCGACGGTGGCGACGACCATCATCGCCGGCCTGGTCTGGGTGCGGGACCACGACAAGCGCGAAGCGCTGCGCCGCCTGCTGCGGCGGGAGCCGGTGCAGAACGCGCTGATCTTCTGCAACCGCAAGGTCGACGTGGACATCCTCTACAAGTCGCTGAAGCGGCACGGCTTCTCGGTCGGCGCGCTGCATGGCGACATGGACCAGCCGACACGCTTCGCCACGCTGAACCGCTTCAAGGCGGGCGAGCTGCAATTGCTGGTCTGCTCGGACGTGGCGGCACGCGGGCTCGACATCGGCGGCCTCTCCCACGTCTTCAACTTCGACGTGCCCTTCCACGCGGAGGACTACGTCCACCGTATCGGCCGCACCGGTCGGGCGGGGCGGGAGGGCCACGCCTTCAGCATCGCCACCGCCGAGGACGCCCGCCTGGTCGCGGCGATCGAGCACCTGACCGGCATGCCGGTGCCGCGCATCGAGGTGGACGGCCTCGACCGCATCAGCGCCGAGGAGATCGCCGAGGCGGCGGCGCGCCCGCGCGGGCGCGGCCGGGGCGGCAGCAGCCGGGA
>DASQVL010000686.1:0-5492 GCA_035640795.1 Crenalkalicoccus sp.
AAGCGGTTGGTCGCGGAAGGGCTCGCCGTACCGGCCGGGCGCGGCGCCCTGGTCGCGGCGCTCTCTGATGGCTTCGCGCGTGACCTGATCGAGGTGCGAGCGGCGCTGGAGGCGCTGAACGCCCGCCTGGCCGCCCGCCACCGCGGGCCGGAGGACCTGGCGCGCATCGCGGCCCTGCTGGCCGAGGGCGAGGTCCTGGCGGGCTCCGGCGCCACGGACCGCCTCGCCACGCTGAATGCCGCCTTCCACGCGCTGCTGGCCGAGGCCGGCGCCAACCGCGCATTGCAGGAGCTGATGGAGCCGCTGCGTGACCGCACCGAGCTGGTCTTCCGCCGCAACAGCCCGGAGCGCGCGGCGGAGGACTGGCGCGAGCACGCGGCGATCCTGCAGGCGGTGGCGGAGGGCGACGCCGAGCTTGCCGCCCTGCTCGCCGCGCGCCACGTCCACCGCGCGGCGCGCGCCCTGGCGGCGGAACCGGCAGCGGCGGAACCGGCAGCGGCGGAGCGCGGTTGACGGCGGCGGTGCCGCCGCGATGATGGAGCGAGGCGAGGAGGAGGCGGCCATGGCCGGCAGGCTGCAGGGCAAGCGGTGCTTCGTCACCGCAGCGGGGCAGGGCATCGGCCGGGCCAGCGTGCTCGCCATGGCCGCCGAGGGCGCGAGCGTCGTCGCCACCGACCGCGACGCGGACAAGCTCGCGGGGCTCGCGGAGCATGGCATCGAGGCGCGCCCGCTCGACGTGCTGGACGATGCGGCGGTGGACCAGACGATCGCCGCCGCCGGGCCGCTCGACGTGCTGTTCAACTGCGCGGGCTTCGTGCACCAGAACACGCCGCTCTCCTGCACGGACGCCGAGTGGGACTTCGCCTTCGCGCTGAACGTGCGCGCCATGTGGCGCGTCATCCGCGCCGCCCTGCCGGCGATGCTGGAACGCAGGCGCGGCAGCATCATCAACATGTCCTCCGCCGTGTCCTCGGTGAAGGCAGCGCCGAACCGCTTCGTCTACGGCACCACCAAGGCGGCCGTGGTCGGCATGACCAAGAGCGTCGCGATCGAGTACGTCTCCCAGGGCGTCCGCTGCAATTGCGTCTGCCCCGGCACGGTGGAGACGCCGAGCCTCGGCGAGCGCATCGCCGCGAATGCGGGCGCTGCCGGCGGGCTGGACCAGGCGCGCTCCGCCTTCGTGGCGCGCCAGGCGATGGGCCGGCTGGCCACGGCGGAGGAGATCGCGGCCCTCGTCGTCTACCTGGCTTCCGACGAGAGCGCCTTCGTCACCGGCCAGCCCATCGTCATAGACGGCGGCTGGACGCTTTAGTCTTCGCGCCGGCGCGCAGCCGCCATACCAGCCCTGCCCGCCGGCGCGCAGCGATCAGGAGGGACCCCCGATGAAGTTGCTGCGCTACGGCCCGCCGGGCCAGGAACAGCCCGGCATGCTCGACGCTGCCGGCCGGATCCGCGACCTCTCCGGCCAGGTCACGGACCTGGCGGGCGAGGCGCTCTCCCCCGCCGGCCTGAAGCGGCTCGCCGCACTCGATCCGGCCGGCCTGCCGGAGGTGCCGGGCAGCCCGCGCCTCGGCCCGCCCGTCACCGGGATGAAGAACCTGGTCTGCATCGGCCTGAACTACGCCGACCACGCGGCGGAGACCGGCGCGCCGGTGCCGAAGGAGCCGATCGTCTTCCTGAAGTCGCTCGGCGCGCTCTGCGGGCCGAATGACGACGTCATCATCCCGAAGAACAGCCACAAGACGGACTGGGAGGTCGAGCTCTGCGTCATCATCGGCACGCGCGCCAAGTACGTGTCGGAGGATGCAGCGATGGAGCACGTCGCCGGCTACGCCGTCGGCAACGACGTCTCGGAGCGCGAGTGGCAGATCGAGCGCGGCGGGTCCTGGGACAAGGGCAAGGGCGCCGATACCTTCGGCCCGCTCGGCCCCTGGCTGGTGACGAAGGACGAGGTGCCGGACCCGCAGAACCTGGCGATGTTCTGCGACGTGGACGGGCAGCGGATGCAGGACGGCTCCACGCGCACCATGATCTTCGGGGTGAAGACGCTGGTGAGCTATGTCTCGCAGATGATCACGCTGCACCCGGGCGACGTGATCTTCACCGGCACGCCGCCGGGCGTGGGTCTCGGCAGGAAGCCGCAGCCGGTGTTCCTGAGGCCGGGGCAGACGCTGCAGCTCGGCATCCAGGGGCTGGGGGAGCAGGTGCAGCGGACGGTGGCTTACGAGGGGTAGGCGTTGGTTGCCCTTGGGGGAGGAAGGGAACGTGGGCCCGCTTATACCGAACACGGGCTTGAGCGACGGCCTCGAAAACCGAAAGACGGGCAACCGTACCGTGGGTTCGAATCCCACCCCGTCCGCCAGTTCGCTTGCGAATCCAACTCTCTACCGGCCCTGACCGCGCCGTGAAGCGCAGGTTTTCCGCGGTTTTCGGTGCCAACCTGTTGACCGCGCAGGTCGCAACGACCGCCGAAAACGGCTCTCAGGGTGCCGATTCTCTCCGGACCTGTTGACTTGGCCGATCTAGTACGTCGGGAAAGACCCAAGGATGGCAAGGGCCTGCGGTCCAGATCGGAGCCGCTGGTTCGAACTTCGTTTGGCTCCCCTCTGATCGACAGACCAACGCAACCGGCCCTTGCGCAATTATCCAGTACGGCTCGACGGCCACGACAATAGGGGGGCAGTTCCGACGCAAAAGATGTGGGCAGTCCGCCGACGAATTTGCATCGCGCGCGAGACGTCCCCTTTGACGGCGAGCGCCGTCGCCGGACCTTGGCAGGATGCATATCGCGGGAGGGCCGCGCCGGCCGGGCATTCGCCGTGCGTCTATGGCAACTTGCGAAGGACGGACCGGGCGGTCCGGTTCACGCTTCCACAGATTGCCCGCTCGCCCCGGCGAGCGCAGCTGCCTCAGCCCGGCTACCACCAAAGCCATCCCGTTCCAGGCGAACGATGTGGAAGCTCCCTTCAGACAGCTTCCCCGCGACCTGAACCAAGTGCTCATGGTGCGTAAGAATGATGACCTGCACGTCATGACTGAAGTCCAGAAGAACCCTGAATGCAGCCAGCGCGCGTCCGTCGTCGAAGGTTTGGAGAAGGTCGTCTGCGATGAATGGCAGCGCCGGGGCGCTTCTGACGTGATCTTCGATAGACACGAGGCGGAGCGCTAGGAACAGCTGGTCCCGGGACCCCTCGGAGATGTCCTTCACCTCCTTAGCGCCGTCCGGGGGCTCCTCCACCATTAGCCGCAACACCCCCTTCTCGTTCTCGGCTGTGACAACTCGCGCGAACGCACGGTCGGTCAGGCTTCGAAAAGTCTCGGAGATTCGTTGCAGTAGCGCGGGGCTGCTGCCCGTCTCGACCTGACAGAGGCTGTGCTCGAGGAGAGTCGAGGCAAGGTGGAGCACGACGGCATCGCACATGACCTGGTTGAGCTTCGCGAACGCCGCCTCCTTGCCCGCCGCCGCGGTGACGGCGGCCTCGTCCGCCTCACGCCCCTGTATGTCGCTCTCGATGCGGGCGGCGTCGCCCGAGGCCGCCTGAGCTTCGGCGTTGGCCTCCTCGACAGCCTGCGATGCCGCCTCGATCTGCTGCTGAAGGTCATCGGCGGAGATGGATGCGACCTCGCGCCGCAGGTCGCCGACCGAGATGCCCTCACCGGCGTCGAGGAGATCCTGTTGCGCGGTGGCCTGATCCTTCAGGTGTCGTTCGCGCTCGTCTGACAGAGCGATCCTGGCGTCCGCATCGGCGGCGTTGCCTGCCCCGATCGCTCCCAGGGCCGCGCGCAGCTCACGCTCCGCCTGCGCGACCGACTCGGCCTGCTGAGCGAGCAGCTTCTCCGCCTCTGCGCACTGAGTTCGCAGCAGCTCGGCCCTCGTCGCGCCGTCACGCTCGGCACCGAGCCGGTCCTTGAGTTCAGCCAGGATAGCGTGCGGGTCGGAATCCGCGATGTCGGAGGCCACCCTCTGCCGGAGATCCAGGCACGCCTGCGCGAACGCATCCACTTTGCTCTGCAAGCTTGCCATCTCGGCGGCGTGCCCCTCTTCCTCCTCGATCTCGGAAGCCAGGGCGGTCAGGAGGTCAAGGACCCCGGACGTGACGGTCGGATCCTCGTCCTCGGGGCGCTTCAGCGCCTTGAGCACGGCGGCCCACTTGCCCCGCCACTCGGCAAGGCCCGCCTGAGCCGCTTGCCTCCAGCTGTCCAGCCTGGCACCTTCGCCAGTGCGGCCTGGAGCGCCGCCTCCTTGGTGCGCAGCTCGACTCGCGCCTGCGTGGCCGTCGTGAGGGGATCGCCGGGCCGCCTGATCTCGGCGGTCAGGCGCTGCAACGCCATGACGTCCGCCTCGGGTGGCAAGGCGGCGAGCCGCTCACGTGTGTCGCGAAGCGTCTGCTGCTCCTTTGCGATGCGAGCAGGCAGGCCATCGAGCGCGGCGACCGCGCCGGAGTACGCCTCAATGAGCCTCTTGGCCTCAGCCCGCCCCGCTCGCGACGGCAGGATTGCGGCGGCCTCATCGACGGGGAAGTCGCTGCCGAGGTCGCGCAGCTGCCCAGCAATTCGCCGGCGGCTCAGCTGCCGCGCGGTCCTGACCTGGGGCAGCCTCTCGGCTGCCTGTGCCGCGACGCAGCGATCTCCGACCAAGCGGTCGATCGTCGTCTCCTCGTCACGAAGAGAGGTCCGGACCTCGGCCGTCCTTGCCTGCTCGTCGAGCCTATCGAAAGTCACCCGCGCCTGATCGACCGCGAAGCTCGCGCGCGCCAGTTCTTCCCGAGCTGCCGTTAGGTGTAGGCGGAGGTCGGCGGGGATGCCAGGAATGGTCGGGTTGCTGTCGAGCCACGCGGAAGCGGCATCGTACTTCGCCAGGAGCGGACGGACGCGACGGATCCTCTCGAGCCGGCGCATGCGGGAGGCCGCCTCTCTCGCCTTATCGTTGGCGTCGTGTCGGCGCCGCCTCGCGTTGGCCAGCGCCTCCTCCTGCCGCGCCCATTCATCAGGGCGGTACAGGGCACGGCGAAGCGCGTCGTTCGCTTGCTGGAGATCCCTGAACGCCTTGTAGAACGGCTTGCCTTCGGACTTCCTGATCGGCGCGAGGCCGTCGCGGGCGGTGAGGAGCTGCTGCTGCAGGTTCCTGGCCTGACGCAGCCCCCCGGCCGCGGACAGCAAGGCGTCGATCACAGCTCCGCCCGTGTTGAGCAGGGCCTCTCCACCCTCGCGCAGACCTTCGGTGCCAAGGGCGAAGACCCGGCGCAACCGGCTGCTGCACTTCAAGCACACCGCCAAAGGGACGATGCTGCGCTTCGTGGACGAGGTACCCGACCTTGTCCTGGGACACCTGCAGAACGAAGGCAGGTTCCGTCTGAGCGACTGTGTTGTTTGTCAAGCGCCGCGGCGCGCGGAGATTGTCTTCCGTCGGCTGGCCCGGCTCAAGGCGGGCGCTGCGCGCCCCCGCCTGCGGCGGCTGCGGCCTTGACCCGGTCCATCCGCCGGCAGTCTGG
>DASQVL010000687.1:0-2604 GCA_035640795.1 Crenalkalicoccus sp.
GCCGCCGAAGCCGCAGGCGCCAGGCCGCGCGCCGCCAGCAGGTCATTGCCGCCGCGCGCAAAGCGGTAGCCGGCGACCAGGCGTTCCAGCGCCGCCATCACCGCCGGCTCCCGGCACAGCTCCGCCAGCCGCGCGCCGAGCTGCGCCGCGCGCGTCGTCAGCGCGAATTTCTGCACGGCCGTGCCGTCCTGGCGCGGCAGGGGCTTGCGGAACTCGACATCCATGATGGCGCGCTCGAGCAGGATGTTCAGCAGGTCCACGCCGATCGGCGCGTGCACGCCATAGGCGATGTGGACGGAGGCCGGCGCCTCGGCCAGCGCGTCGTGATACCAGCCGCGCGGCAGGTAGAGCAGGTCGCCCGGCTTCAGCAGCACCGCCTCCCGCAGCCTTCCCTTGGCCTGTTCGTGATGCGCCTGGCCGAGGTTGCGGAAGGCGGGGTGGGCGATCGGCCAGTCGGCGCGGCCTTCCCAGATGTTCCAGGTCTTCTCGCCTTCTACCTGCACGGCCCAGACATCGTGGGTATCGAAGTGCGCGGGGAAGGCCTTGTGGCTGCGCCAGGAGATGTAGACATTGGCCTGCGCCTTGCCGAGGCCGGCGCCTTCCAGCGCGGCGGAGACCGCGGCGAGGCCCGGCGTCAGGCTGTCCACGTCGTTCATCACGATGCTGCCGCCGCGCTTCACCCAGTCCTGCACCTGCGCCGCCGCGGGCTGCCAGCCCTGCTCGCCGTCCCGGCTGACGGTGCGCACGCAGTACTGCTCGGGCGGCACGGGCGTGCCGTCCATCACCAGCTTGAGCGAGCGGTCCGACCAGATATGCGTCATGTCCAGCAGGCGGTTGATCTGCCGCCAGGACAGCACGCTGGCGAATTTCTCCGCTCCGCCGCGGACGTGCAGCGGCTGCCGATCGTGGTGTTCGGCGAGGAAGCGCTCCACCGGGACCGGTGCGAGCAGGGTCTCGAGTGTCAGGCTCATGCCGGAACTGTAGCGCCTGATGGGCGCAGGCGGAATCGCCCGCGCCGCGAATCGGATCGCTGGCCCCACCCTGGCGCGCCGCGCCGCCCGCCGGAACCTTGCCGGGCCACCGCATGAAAGGCACCCTGCCAGCCGGGGAGACGCGGATGGACGACCTCGGCATCGCCGGCGACACCGCCCGGGAGGAGCTGCTGCGCACGGCGGAGGAGGCGCTGCACCGCCTGGCCCCCGACCTGCCCGCCGATGCCGCGGTGCTGCTGCGCGGGTTGCATGCCGGCGTGCCCTCCGAGGAGCTGGCGGCGATGCCGGCCGAGGCGGTCGCCGCCGCCGCCGCCAGCCTCTACGGCTTCGCGCGGGAACGCCCACCCGGGGAGGCGCGGGTGCGCGTGCTGCCGCCCGGCCCCGGCCGCGGCCCGCACCCCGTCGCGGAGATCGTCACGGACGACATGCCCTTCCTGGTGGACAGCGCGCTCGGCGCGCTGACCCGGCGCGGGCAGCTCGTCCGCCAGCTGCTGCACCCTGTCCTGCCGGTGCGGCGGGACGCGGAAGGGCGGCTGCTCTCGCTCGGCGAGGACGGTCCGCATGAGAGCCTGATGCGCATCGTGCTCGACCCGGCGCCGGCGGCGCTGCTGCCCGGCCTGCCGGCGCCGCCGGAGAGGTCCTGGCCGGCGCTGGAGGGCGCGCTCGGCCGCGCCATGGCGGATGTGCGCCTGGCCGTCGCGGATTTCCCGGCCATGGCCGCGGAACTCCGGCGCGCCGCAGCCGAGCTGGGCGAGGGGCCGGAGGCCGCCTTCCTGCGCTGGCTGGCCGAGGACAATTTCGTCCAGATCGGCCACCGCCGCCTGGTGCTGGGGCCCGGGGGCGAGGTCTCGGTGGACCCGGCCAGCAATCTCGGCCTGCTGCGCGACCCTTCCCTGCCGGTCTTCGATGCGCTGCGCGACCTCTCCGCCCTGCCGCCGGCGATCCGCGCCGCCATCGCCGACCCGGCGCCGCTCTCGGTGGTGAAGGCGAACATGCGGAGCACGGTGCACCGCCCGCAGCACGCCGACGTGATCGCGACCCGCATCCCGGGGCCGGAGGGGCGTGCCGCCGGCCTCCGCCTCTTTGTCGGCCTGTTCGCGGCCTCCGCCTACAACCGCAACCCGCGCGCCATCCCGTGGCTCGCCGAGAAGGTGGACCGCATCCTGGCCGCGGCGGGGCTGGATCCGGAGGCGCATGACGGCCGCGCGCTGCGCAACATCATCGACACCTGGCCGCGCGACGAGCTCTTCGCCGCGCCGGAGGCGGTGATCCTCGCCGGCGCGCGCCGCGCCCTCGACCTCGCCATAAGGCCGCGGCCGGCGCTGGTCACGCGGCGCGACCCCTTCGGCCGCTTCGTCAGCGCCATCGCCTGGCTGCCGCGCGACGCCTTCGATACCAATCTGCGCGAGCGCGTGGGCGGCATGATCGCGCGCGCCTTCGGGGGCGAGCCCAGCGCCTTCTACATCGCGATCGGCGACAGCCCGCTGGCGCGGGTGCACTACATCATCCGCACCAACCCCGCCCATCCGGTGCAGGCGGACGAGGCGGTGCTGGAACGCGCCATCGCCCAGGCGGCGCGCAGCTTCCCGGACCGGCTGGCGGAGGCGCTGGC
>DASQVL010000688.1:0-2166 GCA_035640795.1 Crenalkalicoccus sp.
CGAGCGCGATTGCCGCCGCGGCGCCGGCCGGGCCGCCGCCCGCGACGATCGCCTCGGCATCGGTCACGCGCGGTGGCTCTCGACGATCCAGCGGAAGGGAAAGGCCCAGCGGATGCGGGCGGGCACGCCGGCCTCCGCCACCAGCCGCTCCCAGTCGGCGCGCACGAAGCTGCGGGCGATGGAGACCGTGCTGTCATGGACCACCATCGGGTCCATGCGCAGCGCGCGCACCGCGGCCCAGACGAAGCCCCAGGGCAGCCAGTGCCGGTGCAGGTCGCTGATCAGCCAGCCGAGGCGCGCGCGGTCCTCCAGCCAGCGCAGGAAGCGCACCAGCTCCGGGTCCTTCAGGTGGTGGGTGAAGAGGCTGCACAGCACCACGTCGAAGCGCTCCGCGGGGTCGAGCGCGAAGAGGTCGGCGGTGATCCAGCTTCCGGGCGTGCCGGCGGCCCGGGCATAACGCTCCGCCCAGGGGCTGCGGTCGAGGCCGTAGAGCTCGAGTGCCACGCCCCGCCGCGCGCCCCAGACGGCGACGGCGCGCAGCATATCGCCGCCGCCCGCGCCGACATCCAGCACGGAGAGGGACCGCGCGCCGGTGCGCGCGACGAGGCCGTCGAGCCAGGCGAGCGTCGGCCGGTAGGCCAGGCTCATGCGGTTGATGCGCGCGAGGTCGACGAGGGCGCCGGCGAAGGCCGGCTCGGTCGCCGCCGCGTCGTCCATCCATTCCCCGGCGGTGCTGCGCCCGCGCATGGTCAGGCGACCGAGAAGCGCATGGCCTCGGCCGAGAGGCCAGGGCCGAAGGCGAGCGCGCAGCCGCGCGCGCCGGGGGCAGCCTCCGCCAGCATGCGCTCGAGCACGAACATGACGGTGGCGGAGGACATGTTGCCGTAGTCGCGCAGCACGGCGCGGCTGGTGCCGAGCGCCGCTTCCGGCAGGTCGAGCCCGTGGGCGACCGCGTCCAGCACGCTGCGCCCGCCGGGATGCACGGCCCAGAGGTCGAAGCCGGATGCCGCCGCCCCACCCAGGATGTCCCGGGCCTGGCCCGGCAGGGTGCGCGCCAGTGTCAGCGGCACGAAGCCGGAGAGCCTCATGTCGAAGCCGTTGTCGCCGATGCGCCAGGTGATCTGGTCGGCCGCCTCCGGCACGATCGCGGCGTGGAAGCCCTCCAGCCGGAGCCCCGCCGGCTCGGCGCTGACCAGGGCGGCGCTGCAGCCATCGGCGAAGAGCAGGAAGCAGAGCAGCTGCTCGATCTCCGACGAGAGCTGCAGGTGCAGCGAGCAGAGCTCGAGGTTCAGCACCAGCACCCGGGCGCGCGGATCGCTGCGCACGGCGTGGCGGGCGAGCTTCAATGCGTTGATCGCGGCCTGGCAGCCCATGAAGCCCACCACGCTGCGCTCCACGCTGTTCGACAGGCCGAAGCGGCGGATCAGCCAGTGATCGAGGCCGGGGGCGACGAAGCCCGTGCAGGTCGCGAGGATCAGATGGGTGATGCCGCAGCAGGCGGCATCGAGGCCGAGGCCGATGCAGGCTTCCTCGGCCAGCGCCGGCGCCTCCGCCTCGTAGCGCGCCATGCGCTCGCCGGTCGAGGGGAAGCGATTCACGCTATAGAAGCCGTCCACCGTCGCCGTCGCATCCGCCTCCGGCTCCAGCACGGAGAAGCGGCGTGTGATCTGGGAACGCTCGGCGAGGCGCCCGAAGGCGGTGCGTGTCCGCGCATCGGTGATCTGCCGGCCGGCGAAGGCGCGGAAGGCGTCGTGCACCTCATGCCGCGGCACGGCAGTGGCAATCCGGTTGATATGGGCTTCGGCCATGCGTCGAATGTGGCACGACATTGCGGGAAGGCGAGGCGGGCTTGCCGAAGGGGTGATCAGAACATATAAGGAACGTGGCCCGCGCCGAGGTGCGTCATGGAGCTGAACCGGAAGAGCGAGATCCTCGCCGAAGCGGCGAAACATGAGGCCTCCTGCGCCGCCTCGGGCACCGGGAAGTGGGACCGCCGCAAGGGCGGGCCCGGCATGGGGGCCAGGGCGCGCCCGGCGCAGCTGGCGCTGTTCTGAGCATGTCGGCGGCTATGGATCGCGTCGGCGTGCTGCTGCCCGGCCCCGCGGATGCCGATGCCTGGCGCGCCCAGGCGCGCCGCCTGCTCGCCGCCGGCATCCCGCCGGAGCA
>DASQVL010000689.1:0-2197 GCA_035640795.1 Crenalkalicoccus sp.
CCTGGGCGACGGGCGGGGAGCCGCCGGACCTCGCGCGGGTGGCGCCGCCCGCGCCGCCCCTGGCGCGGCGGGACGTCTTCCTCTACTGCGACGCCGCCGGCGACGAGACGGTGAAGCGCTTCACCCCCGTGAACGCCGCCAGGCTGGCGGAGCTGATCGCCGCCGCCTGACCGCTCTCCCTGGGGAATGACCTGCCGCATGAGCGATGCCGAGCCGCCCGACGCCATGAAGACGCTGGTCGCCGCGCTGCCCTTCCTGAAGCGCTACGATGACCAGATCGTCGTCGTGAAGTATGGCGGCCACGCCATGGGGGAGGAGGAGACGGCGCTCCGCTTCGGCCGCGACATCGCGCTGCTGGAGCAGGTGGGCGTGAGCCCCGTGGTGGTGCATGGCGGCGGCCCGCAGATCAACGCCATGCTGAAGCGGCTGAACGTGCAGTCCACCTTCGTGCAGGGGCTGCGCGTGACGGACGAGGCGATGCTCGACGTGGTCGAGATGGTCCTCGCCGGCCCGGTGAACAAGCAGGTGGCGGAGGCGATCACCCGCGCCGGCGCGCTCGCGGTCGGCATCTCCGGCAAGGATGGAGGTCTGATCCGCGCGCGCAAGCTGCTGCGCAGGCTGCGCGACCCCGGTTCGCATATCGAGCAGGTGCTCGACCTCGGCTTCGTGGGCGAGCCGGAGCAGGTGGACACGCGGGTGCTGGAGCTGATGATCGGCGCCGACATCGTGCCCGTGGTCGCACCCGTCGGCATCGGTGCGGACGGCCAGACCTACAACATCAACGCCGATACGGTGGCTGGCGCAATCGCGGGCGCGCTGCGCGCGGAACGGCTGCTGATGCTGACCGATGTGCGCGGCGTACTGGGGCCGGATGGCGCGCTGGTGCCGGAGATGACGGTCGCCGAGGTGCGCGCCGGCATCCGCGACGGCTGGATTTCGGGCGGGATGATCCCCAAGGTGGAGACCTGCATCTACGCGATCGAGCAGGGGGTGCGGGGCGCGGTGATCCTGGACGGCCGGGTGCCGCACGCGGTGCTGCGGGAGCTGTTCACGGATGGCGGGGCTGGGACGCTGGTGAAGCCTTAGCGGTGTGTGGGTGGCCCTTGGGGGAGGAAGGGAACTTCCTCCCCCAAGACCCCCTCCATCCTTTTTCTCGTCCCTTCTCCGCGGCGCTTGCCCTGTCCGCTTGGAAGACTCCCGGCCGGGCCCACCCGAACGCCGGAACCGCGAATCATGCCCGATGATCCCGCCCTCTCCGTCGCAGGCCTCACCGCCGGCTACGGCCAGGCGCAGGTGCTCTTCGGCCTCGACCTCACCCTCGGGCGCGGCGAGGTGGCCGCGCTGCTCGGCCGCAACGGCGCCGGCAAATCCACCACCCTCAAGGCGATCATGGGCGTGCTGCGGCCGCGCGCCGGCCGCGTCCGCGTCTTTGGGCAGGACGCCACCGGCCTGCCGCCCTTCCGTATCGCGCGCCTGGGCCTCGGCTGGGTGCCGGAAGACCGGCGCATCTTTGCCGACCTCACCGTCGCCGAGAACCTGGAGGTCGGCCGCCGCCCGGCGCGCGACGGCCGCCCGCCCTGGACCGAGGAACGCCTCTTCGCCGTCTTCCCCAACCTCGCCGCAATGCGCGGCCGGCGCGCCGCCGCCATGTCCGGCGGCGAGCAGCAGATGCTGGCCATCGCGCGCACGCTGATGGGCAATCCGGCGGCGGTGCTGCTGGACGAGCCATCGGAAGGCCTTGCCCCGGTCATCGTGGAGCAGATGGCCGAGGCGGTGCTGGCAATGCGGGCGGAAGGGATCGCCGTGCTGCTCTCGGAGCAGAACCTCGACTTCGCGCTCGGTGTCGCGACGCAGGCCTATGTGATCGAGAAGGGCGCCATCCGCTTCCGCGGCAGCGCCGCCGCGCTGGCGGCGGACGCGGCGGCGCGGCGCGCCCTGCTCGCGATGTGAGCATACTGAAGTCATCAAGTTTTGACCTGCGCGGTCGGCGAAGCAGGCCGAGGCCGCGCCGGCGCCTGAGGCACGAAGTGCCTCAGCACTTCATGTCATGAACCCGATATCAGCTGCCGCGTCGGCGCGGCGCCTGCGGGGTCGCGGGCTTCGCCGGGGGGTTGTCCTCGGCCTGGGGGGCCGGCGGCGGCGTCTGCGGCACGTGGATGCCGCGCGTCGCCGCGCCCACCCGCCCGACCGGCGCGCC
>DASQVL010000690.1:0-2916 GCA_035640795.1 Crenalkalicoccus sp.
GCGCCGGCGGGGGCCAGCGCGATGCGCTCCGGCCGGAGCGCGAGCAGGGTGGCGTCGGGGGGCGGCGGCGCCGGGTCGCAGGGCAGCTCCGCGCCGGAGGCCAGGCGGAAGCGGCCCGGCCCCGCCGGCGCGCCGGGCAGCAGGTTGCAGCCGCCGAGGAAGCCGGCGACGAAGGCATCGGCCGGGCGCTCATAGACCTCCTCCGCCCGGCCCACCTGGCGCACCCGGCCGCGGTCCATCACCACCAGCCGGTCCGCGAGCGTCAACGCCTCCTCCTGGTCATGCGTGACGAACAGGGTGGTGAGGCCGAGGCGCTGCTGCAGCGCGCGGATCTCCGCGCGCACCTCGGTCCGCAGCCGGGCGTCGAGGTTGGAGAGCGGCTCGTCCAGCAGGAAGACGGCGGGGTTCACCACCAGGGCGCGGGCGAGCGCCACGCGCTGCTGCTGGCCGCCGGAGAGCTGGCGCGGCAGGCGCTCGGCCAGGCCCTCGAGGCGCGTGAGGCGGAGCGCCTCGGCAATGCGGGCGGCGCGCTCGGCGCGGGGGACCCGCCGCATCTCGAGCCCGAAGGCGATGTTCTGCGCGACCGTCATGTGCGGGAAGAGGGCGTAGCCCTGGAACACCATGCCGGTGTCCCGTGCATGGGGCGGCAGGCGCGTGACGTCGCGCCCGCCGATCAGCACGCGGCCGGCGGAGGGGGCGACGAAGCCCGCCACCATCCGCAGCGTGGTGGTCTTGCCGCAGCCGGAGGGGCCGAGGAGGGCCACCAGCTCCCCCTGCCCGACCGCGAGGTCCACCCGGTCCACGGCGACCGTCGCGCCGTAGCGCCGGCTAAGGCCTTCCAGCGCCAGCGTCGCCATCAGACCACGCGGCTCAGCTTCACGAAGCGGTCGGTCAGCAGCATCAGCCCGCCGATGAGGACGACCTGCACCGTGGCGACCGCGGCGAGCGTCGGGTCCACGCGGAATTCCAGGTAGTTCAGCATGGCGACCGGCAGGGTGGTGCGGCCGGGGCCGACCAGCAGCAGGGTGAGCTCCAGGTTCTCGAAGCTCTGGATGAAGCTGAAGGTGGCGGCGGCGACCATGCCCGGCCGCAGCGCCGGCAGGGTGACGCGGCGGAACACGGTGAAGGGGGGCGCGCCGAGATTGGCCGCCGCCTCCTCCGCCGCGCGGTCGAGACCGGCGAGCGAGGCCATGACGAGGCGCACCGTCCAGGGGATGGTCAGCAGCACATGCGCCGCGATCAGCCCGGCGAGCGTGCCCTTGATGTCGTCATCCACCCAGAACTCCGCCCGCACGTAGAAGAGGTAGAGCGCGGTGCCGGCGACCACGCCCGGGACGGCGAGCGGGGCGAGCAGCAGGGTGGAGAGGGCGCCGCGTCCGGGCAGGCGCCCGCGGACGAGGGCGTAGGCCGCCGCCGTGCCGCAAGGGACGCCGATCAGCATGGCAACCAGCGCGACCTCCAGGCTCGTCACGAAGCCGCGGGCGAATTCCCGCCGCGCCCAGGCATTGGCGAACCAGCGGAGCGAGAGGCCCTCGGGCGGGAAGGCCACGATCTCCTGGTCGAAGACGCTGATGACGAGGACCGCGGCGACGGGCGCGAGCATGAGCGCGTAGACGGCGCCGACCGCCGCGCCGAAGCCGATGCGTCGTGCTGCGCTGCTTCCCATGCGCATCCCGGATCGTGCCGCCCGCGTATGCGGGACGGGGCAGCGCGGGTCAACGCGGCGCCACGCGCCGGCGCGGCGTCCCGCGCGCCGCCGGGCGGGCCTTGCCCTTCCGCATGCGGGAGGTTTTCGCCGGCGGGCGGATCATGGACGTGATCCTGGCCGGGGCGCCGGCAGCGCCGAGGCGCTTGCGCTCGGCCGCCGGTGGGGCTTGGCTTGGCGGATGCAGGACCTGCTGCCGATCGCCGCGCGCGCCGCGGCGCTGCTGAAGGCGCGGGAGGAGACGGTCGCCGTCGCCGAATCCTCGGCGGGCGGGCTGGTCTCCGCCGCGCTGCTCGCGGTGCCGGGCGCCTCCGCGTATTTCCTGGGCGGCGCCGTGGTCTACACGCGGGCGGCGCGGGAGACTCTGCTCGCCCTGCCCGCCGCGGTGCTCCAGGGCATCCGCCCGGCCAGCGAGCCCTACGCCGCGCTGCTGGCGGAGGGCGTGCGCACGCGGCTCGGCACGGTGTGGGGGCTGGGCGAGACGGGGGCGACGGGCCCGACCGGCAACCGCTATGGCGACCCGCCGGGCCATGCCTGCCTGGCCGTGGCGGGGCCTTCCCTGCGGCGGCTGACGGTCGAGACCGGCAGCGCGAACCGGACGGCCAATATGCGGGGCTTCGCGTCGGCGCTGCTGACGCTGTTCGTCGAGGCGCTGGAGGCGGCGCCGACGACCTAGTGTCCCGATTCCGAAGTCCTTCGGACTTCGTTCTCGGTCCACTAGCCTTCGTTTTCAGTGGCCTGCTGGTCCGCTCCGCTCGCTGCTGAAGCAGCGAACTTCGCGGGCAGGACACTAGCGCATTTTCAGGCGAAGTGTGCGCGGTTCGCCGTAGAAAATGCGCCAAATACAAGGGCTAGAGTGCTTTCGCCGTGCACGCGCACGGTGAAAACGCTCTAGACCCGTGTCGGCCGGTGTGCACACCCAGGCCGATTGCTGGCCGTTCAGTGCTGCTGTGCGATCTGGATGAGGTTTCCGCAGGTGTCGTGAAATACCGCCGTCGTGACCTGCCCCATGGCCGTTGGCGGCCGGGTGAAGTTGACGCCAAGGCCAGCCAACCGTTTGTACTCGGCCGCGATGTCCTCCACGCCAAAGGAGGTGAAGGGGATGCCGTCTGCAAGCAGCGCGGCCTTGAATGGCTTGGCAGCAGGATGTTCGTCGGGCTCAAGCAGGAGTTGCACGCCATCGGGGTCGGCAGGCGAAACAAGTGTCAGCC
>DASQVL010000691.1:0-4966 GCA_035640795.1 Crenalkalicoccus sp.
CAGGTCCACTTCCTGCTGGTAGTGGCCGCCGAGGGCGGAGCGCGCCTGCTGGCCGACGATCGCCAGCACCGGCATGTGGTCCAGCCGCGCGTCATAGAGGCCGTTCAGCAGGTGGATGGCGCCGGGGCCGGAGGTGGCGAGACAGACGCCGACCTCGCCGGTGAACTTGGCATGCGCGCAGGCCATGAAGGCCGCCATCTCCTCGTGCCGCGCCTGGATGAAGTCGATCGCGCCCTGCGTCCGGTCCAGCGCGCCGATCAGCCCGTTGATGCCATCGCCCGGATAGCCGAAGACGCGGCGCACGCCCCAGGCGTGCAGCCTCTGCCAGACGAAATCACTGACGGTGCTGGCCATGGCGGACAACCTCCGGGCGAGAGCGGCGCCGGCCGCGCCGCGTGGCTGGGGTGATGGCGCCAGAACGCCACCTCGCGCGGCGCGTTGCGCGGCACCGGCCCCGTTCCGTCGCGCTGATGAAACACTTCGCAACACACGCGTGTCGCGCCGCCCGGGCGAACCCGCCACGGCCTCCCACGTTCAGCCGGAGCGGCGGGCCTCGGGGGTAATGATGCGGCGATGGCGGGTGCATCGGTGCGCAGCGTCGTGCGCGGCCTGAGGCGCGGCAGGCTTGCCGCAGCTTTTCTCCCGCTGGACGAACACGGCCGCCCGCGCCGGACTGCTGACTCTGGTGCTGGCGCCCTTTCTCACCATCGGCGTGCTGGCGGCGCTGCCCTTCACGCCCTATGTCACCGGCCAGCACCGCTTCGTGGACCAACCGGTGCCGTTCAGCCATGAGCACCATGTCGGCGGGCTCGGGCTGCACTGCCTCTACTGCCACACCGGCGTCACCCGCTCGCCCTACGCCGGCCTGCCGCCGACGCACACCTGCATGACCTGCCACTCGCAGCTCTGGACCAATGCGGAGGTCCTGGCGCCGGTGCGCGAGAGCCTGGCGCGCGGCCAGCCGATCGCCTGGCAGCGGGTGAACATCCTGCCGGGCTACGTCTACTTCGACCACAGCATCCATGTCGCCAAGGGCGTGGGCTGCAGCACCTGCCACGGCGCGGTGGACCGCATGCCGCTGACGGTGCAGGCGGCGCCGCTGACCATGGGCTGGTGCCTCGACTGCCACCGCAACCCCGCACCCAACCTGCGGCCGGACAGCGAGATCTTCAACACGGAGTACCGCGTGCCGGAGGACCAGGACCGGCTCGCGTCAGAGCTGCTCCGGCAGTACCACATCCGGACCGACCACCTCACCGACTGCTCGATCTGCCACCGATGAGCGACCCCGTGCTCCTCCGGCGGCGGGAAGCCGCGCTGGCGCTGCTGGCGGGCGGCCTCGGCCTTTCGGCCTGCGGCAAGCCGGCCGAGCAGATCCTGCCCTATGTCGAGATGCCGGAGCGGGTCGTCGCCGGCGTGCCGCTGCGCTTCGCCACCTGCCTGCCGCTGGCCGGCGAGGGCCGCGGCGCGCTCGTCACCACCTTCGAGGGCCGGCCGGTGAAGATCGAGGGCAATCCGCGCCACCCGGCAAGCCTCGGCGCCACCGACCTTTTCATGCAGGCGGACATCTTCCAGCTCTACAGCCCGGACCGCTCCCGCGCGCCGCTGGAGCGCGGCAACATCGCGCCCTGGGACGATTTCACCGCAGCGCTGCTGCCCCGGCTGGAATCGCTGCGGCCGGCGCAGGGCGAGGGCCTCGCGATCGTCACCGGCCACCTCACCTCGCCCACCGAGCTCCGCCTGCTGGCGGCGGTGCGGCGCCGCTTCCCGCGCATGGCCTGGCACGTGCACGAGCCGCTGCAGGATGCGAATGCCGAGGCCGGCGCGCGCGCCGCCTTCGGCCAGGCGCTGCGGGCGCTGCCGCGGCTGGAGCAGGCGCGGGTGGTGCTGGCGCTGGACGCCGATCCGCTCGGCCCCGGGCCGCAGCAGGTGATGCTGGGCCACGGCTTCGCCGAACGCCGCATGGCCCGGGCCGAAGGTGGCGCGTTTCTCCGACTCTACGCGGCCGGGTCGGCGCTGACCCTGACCGGCGCCAAGGCCGATCACCGCCTGGCCCTGCCGCCGGCGCAGGTCGTGGCGCTCGCCGCCCATGTCGCCGCCGCGCTCGGTGCGCCGCTGCCGCAGCCGGAGCTGCCTGAGGAGGCGCGGCGCTTCGCCGATGCCTGCGCGGCGGATCTGCAGGCGCATCGCGGCGCGGCGGTGGTGCTGGTGGGCTCCTGGCAGCCGCCGGAGATGCACGCCATGGCGCATTGGATGAATGCGCAGCTGCAGGCGCCAGTGGACCATTTCGCGCTGCCGGCGCCGCCCGAGGGGCTCGCGCCGGCGCCGCTCGCCGAGCTCGCCCGGGCACTGCGCGCGGACCACACGAAGCTCGTGGTGCTGCTTGAGGTCAATCCCGTCTACAGCGCGCCGGCCGACCTGGACTTCGCGCGGGCGCTGGAGCGCGCGCCGTTCAGCGTGCATCTGGGCGGCTTTGCGGACGAGACGGCGCGGCGCTGCACCTGGCACCTGCCGCAGGCGCATGTGCTCGAGAGCTGGGGCGACTACCGCGCGCCGGACGGCACGGCGGCAATCGCGCAGCCCATGGTGACGCCGCTCTATGGCGGGCGCAGCCCGGCCGAGCTGCTTGCGCTGCTCGGTGGCCGGCTCGGCACCCAGGCCCTCGCCCTGGTGCGGGAAACCTGGTCCGCGGACAAGGATCCGGCCGGCTTCGAGGGCTGGTGGCGCAGCGCGCTGGAAGCCGGCGTGGTGCCGGACAGCGCCGCGCCGCGCGTGTCGCCGCCGGCGCCATCCCTGCCCGCCCTGCCCGCGGCGCCTGCCACCGCGCAGCCCGTGCTCCTGCTGCGGCCCGATCCCAGCATCTGGGACGGACGCTACGCACCGAATGCCTGGCTGCAGGAATGTCCGAAGCCCATCACCAGCCAGGTCTGGGGCAATGCCGCGGTGATGGCGCCCGCGACCGCCGCGGCGCATGGCCTCACCCAGGGCGAAGTGGTCCGGCTGCGGCGCGGTGAGCGCATGATCGAGGCGCCGGTCATCACGGAGCCGGCGATGGCGCCGGGTGTCGTCCAGCTGACCCTCGGCCTTGGCCGCGCGGAGGCCGGCGCGATCGGCAGCGGCATCGGCGTGAACGGCTACGCGCTGCGCACGACGGAGGCGCTGTGGATGGCGCCCGACCTGGCGATGGAGGGCGCCGGCCGCCGCGCGCCGCCGCTGCTCGCCCAGCCGCAGGTGCGGCTGGAAGGCGAGGAGCGCGACCTGTTCCGCACGACGACGCTCGACCGCCTCGGCGAGATCGGTCCGGCGGTGTTCGACCCGCCCACGCTCTACCCGCGGGTGCTGCCGGACGATACCCATGAGTGGGCGATGGTGATCGACACCACGCTCTGCATCGGCTGCAATGCCTGCGTCCTCGCCTGCCAGGCGGAGAACAACGTGCCGGTGGTGGGCCCGCGGGAGTTCGCGCGGGGGCGGGACATGCACTGGCTGCGCATCGACACCTACCGCGTGAAAGGGCAGGACGCGCCTGGCTTCCAGCCCGTGCCCTGCATGCATTGCGAGAAGGCGCCCTGCGAGCCGGTCTGCCCCGTCATGGCCTCGGTCCATGATGCGGAGGGGCTGAACGTGCAGGTCTACAACCGCTGCATCGGCACGCGCTTCTGCCAGGCGAACTGCCCCTACAAGGTCCGTCGCTTCAACTTCTTCGGCTATGCCGACGGCCAGACCTATGAGAACCTCGGCGAGCCGAGCGTGCTGGCGCAGCGCAACCCGGAAGTGACGGTGCGCGCCCGCGGCGTGATGGAGAAGTGCACCTACTGCGTCCAGCGCATCAGCGCGGCGCGGCGCGACGCGAAGAAGGCCGACCGGCCGATCGCCGAGGGCGAAGTGCGCACCGCCTGCCAGCAGGCCTGCCCGACCACCGCCATCCGCTTCGGCGACCTGCGCCGCGCCGATGCAGAGGTGAACGGCCTGCGCCGGCAGCCGCACCACTACGCGCTGCTCGGCCATCTCGGCACGCGGCCACGCACCACCTACCTGGCCGAGGTCACCGACCCCAACCCCGCGCTGCGGGCGCGGCAATCGTGAGCGCAACCGCCCGCTCCGACCTGCTGCCGCCGGGCGAGGGCTATGGCGCGCTGGTCGGCACCATCGTGGATCCGCTGCTGCGGCGGCGCGTCGGCCGCGCCTGGTGGATGGCCTTCCTCTTCGCCGCCACGCTGACGCTGGTGATGATCGTCAGCATCGCCTGGCTGTTCTATGCGGGCGTCGGGATCTGGGGAATCAACACCACCGCCGTCTGGGGCTTCGCCATCGCGAACTACGTCTGGTGGATTGGCATCGGCAATGCGGGGACGCTGATCTCCTCCCTGCTGCTGCTGACGCGGCAGCACTGGCGCGCCAGCATCAACCGCTTCGCCGAGGCGATGACGCTGTTCGCCGTGGCCATCGCCGGCCTCTTCCCCATCCTGCATCTGGGCCGGCCCTATCTCGCCTTCTGGCTCGCCCCCTATCCGAACACGATGGAGCTGTGGCCGCAGTGGCGGAGTGCGCTGGTCTGGGATTTCTGGGCGATACTCAGCTACCTGCTGTTCTCGCTGATGTTCTGGTACCTCGGGCTGATCCCGGACCTCGCCACGCTGCGCGACCGCGCGCAGACCCGGGCCGGGCGGATCGCCTACGGGCTGTTCGCGCTCGGCTGGCGCGGCTCCGCGCTGCACTGGCACCGGCACGACGTGCTGTACAAGACCATGGCGGCGCTCGCCGTGCCGCTGGTCTGCTCGGTGCACAGCGTGGTCGGCCTCGACTTCGCGGCGAGCCTCATGCCCGGCTGGCAGGAGACAATCTTCCCGCCCTACTTCGTGGTCGGGGCCATGTTTTCGGGCTTCGCCATGGTGGTGGTGCTGGCGGCGCTGCTGCGCTGGGGCCTTTCCCTGCAAGCGGTGGTGACCGAGCGGCATTTCGACGT
>DASQVL010000692.1:0-5204 GCA_035640795.1 Crenalkalicoccus sp.
GGGCGGGGCCGCGGTCGCATCGCGCCGGACCGAGCTCGCGGTGGACCTCGCCGGCGTGCCGCCGGGCGCGCCCTATGTGCTGGAGCTGCGCCGCGAGGGGGAGGCGGCGAGCTTCGACGAGGCCTGCTTCGAGGTGCGCGAGGTCGGCCAGCCATCGCCGACGATGCTGCTGCGCAACTGGCTGGGCGCGGCCGGCCGGCGCGTGTCGCGGCGCGCCTGAACCAAGCGGGAGGTCCCGGCCTGCGGCCCGTGCAGCGGGCACCGTTCCGAAGGTGGTGTAGAGCGGCTTCCGTTCGCCTGTGCTCGCGCAAACCGCTCCAGGTCTTTGTCTTCAGAGCATCTTCACCGTTCAGGTGATTTCACCTGAACGGGATCTGCTCCAGTGTCCCGATTCCGAAGTCCTTCAGACTTCGTTCTCGGTCCACTAGCCTTTGTTTTCAGTGGCCTGCTGGTCCGCTCCGCTCGCTCTGAAGCAGCGAACTTCGCGGGCAGGACACTAGTCGCCCCGGCGCAGCCCCGTCGCGCGCAAGGCGCCGATCACCCGGCCGCGCAGCCGCCAGAACGGGCTGTTCTTCATCGCCTCGATCTCGGCGAGGGCCCGCATCAGCTCGCCCGAGGGCCGCGGCGGTGCGGCCAGAGGGTCGGCGGCCTGGGCGGTCAGCGCCTGGGCCGCCTCCGCCGCCACCTCCGGCCGCTCCTGCATCCAGGCCTGGACCGAGGCCTGGAAGTTGCGGAACTCCCGCCAGCCGTTGCCCGGGCGGGGCCGCTGGCCCGCCTCCACGGCGGCGAGGCAGGCGCGGAAGGCGGCCATCGCCGCCTCCGCCTGCGCCGCCGTGGTGAAGCGTGCCGCCTGGGCGAGGCCGCGCTCGACCAGCGCGGCGCGCGTCGCGGGATCGGTCAGCGAGAGGATCGCCGCCGCCGCCGCCGCCGCGTCGTCCGGTGCCACGTAGATCGCCGCCTCGCCCGCCACTTCCGGCAGGGAGGAGTTGCGGCAGGTGATCACCGGGCAGCCGCAGGCCAGCGCCTCCAGCACCGGCAGGCCGAAGCCCTCGTAGCGCGAGGGATAGAGCAGCGCCTGCGCGCCGCCATAGAGCAGGCGCAGCGTGGCGTCGTCCGCGGCGAGGCGCCGCAGCGGAACGGAGGGTGCCGCGGCGCAATAGGCCGGCTCGATCTCGGCGAGCCCGCCGACGCAGACCATGCCGAGGCCGGGCATCCGCGCCGCCGCCATCTCCGCCGCGCGGAAGGCGAGGATGCCGTTCTTGTAGCCGCCCGCCCCGCTGCGATCGCCCACCATCAGCACGTAGCGCTCCGGCAGGCCGAGCCGGCGCCGCGCCGCCGCCACCTCCTCCGGCGCGGGGGGCGAGAAGCCGGGGGCGAGGCCGCAATAGGCGACCGCGACATCGGCCTCGGCCACCTCCGGGAAGCAGCGCGCGAGGTCGCGCGCCGAGCTCCGCGAGATCATCGCATGGCCGGAGGCGTGGCGGATGGCGCGCGCCTTCTCCCGCCAGCCCTCCTCGGTCAGGTCGAGGCCGGTCATCTCCGGGATCATGTCGTAGCCGAAGAAGAAGGAGGGCGTCTCGAGCGGCGCGCTGTAGTAGGTCGAGACGAAGAGGTCGGCGCCCAGCTCGCGGCAGATGCGCTCGAGGTAGAGGCTGTCCGCGCCGGTGCGGCCGTAGTCATGCGTCGCGATGCTGCGGTAGTGCACGCCCGGGATGCGCGGCGCCGTGCCGCCGCGGTCGAGCAGCACGATGTGCCGCGCGGTGCCGTCCTTCACCCACTCCTCCAGCATGGCGTGCCAGAGGCGGCCGATGCCGGAGTTCAGGTATTGCCAGTACAGGCCGTCCACCACGATGCGCGGGCGCGCCGGCACCGGGCCGCGGTCCTTGCGCCCGACCGGCGGCGCGAAGGACCAGGCGCCGGTCGCCGGGTCGGGCTCGGCCAGCGGCTCCAGCCGGTAGACCGCGGCGTCGTCGAACAGCGTGTTGTCCTTGACCCAGCCGAAATGGTCGGCGAGCCGCCCTGGGCCCGGCCGCGCCAGCAGCTCCCGCCACTGCGCGAGCGCGCCCTTGTAGCCGTAGTAGCTCTCCTTGAAGTCGAGCTGCGCCTCGGTGACGTAGGCGAAGTGCTGGAAGACGGCGCCGAGCGCCTCGGTCTCGTCCTGGGTGAAGGGGGCGAGGGCGGCGAGGTTGACCGGCGCCCCGCCCGCCGGGTCCGCTCGCACCAGGGTCGGCGGCTCGTGCGCGGCCCAGACATCGCCCGGGCGGTAGCGCCATGTGCGCTGCCATTCCTGCGCCGGGTTCTCCGCGTAGTTGTAGCGCGTGCTGATGATCCGCCCGGGCCCGACGAAGTACCAGCACCAGTAATAGGCGGCGGTGCGCGCCGGCTCCCGCCGGAAAGCCTCGCGCATCGCCACCACCTGGTCCACCGTCCACAGCTCGTCGGCATCCACCTGCCACAGCAGGCATTCCTCGCCGATGTTGGGCAGCGGTGCGTTCACCATCTCCCGCTTGCCGTCCCAGAACTCGCCCGGCGGCTTGCGGTAGAGCGTCACCCTTCCCGGCCAGCGCGCGGCGAGCCCGTCGAGGTATTCGCTGGTGCCGTCGCGGCTCCGCCCCTCGCGGTGGATGTCCCCCGCCACATGGCCGCCGGTCGCCGTGCTCCAGGCGGTGTCGTGGCGCAGCGCGGCGACGCCTTCCACCACGTGCCAGTGCCAGCGGAAGGGCAGCCGGCGCAGCATCTCCTCGTGGTAGCGGATGAAGGGCTCCCCGTTCAGCACGATGGTGAAGAAGTGGACGGGCAGCTCGGCCGCCGCGCGGCGGCGGAAGGCGGCGAAGCCGTTGCGCAGGCCCGGGTCGTCGGCGATCAGCTCGTAGTCGGGATCGGCGAGCAGGCGGCGCCGCGCCGCGCTGCACTTGAAGGTGGTGGTGTCGTCGAGGAGGATGATCCGCGCGCCGAGCACCTTCTCGAGTTCGACCTCGCCGGTGAACTCGGAGCCGTCGATCAGCACCATGTCGAAGTGCTCGATCCCGTGCGCGGCGCGGATGTGGTCGATGGCGCCGGCCGGCACGCCGGAGCGCCGCAGATAGGCGATGTCGTCCTCCCGCCAGCCGAGCACCTGGTCGAGCGGGTAGCGGGCGAGGCCGTTGCCCGGCTGGGCGTGGAAGGTGGCGATCGCGGCCGGGTCGGGGAACTCCTCCGGCGCCACGGTGGACATGTTGTAGCAGTGGACGAAGCGGTGGCCGGCATAGGCCTGGCGCAGCGCCTGGAAGCGGGAGCGCGAGACCTCCACGCAATGCAGCAGCGGCGCACCCGGGTTGCGCGTCAGGCCCTCGACGAAGGCGGCGGTGCTGCCGGTGCCCGCCGAGGAGCCGATCTCGAGCACGTGCCGCAGCTCCTCCCGCGCGGCGAGGTCGCGGATCAGCCGGTAGAAGGCGTCGTCCTTGATCTCGGGCGGGATGATGCGATCGAGCGAGAGGCCCGGCGCGTGCAGCGTGTCGTCCAAGGTCCTTTTCCTTGTCCTGTCAGAGGCCCCGGCGGTGCCGCGCCGCGTCCGGGCGGCCGGGGACGGGTGCGGCCGGCGCGCCAGGCGCGCCGACGCCCTCTCCTGGCGCATTTTCCGACGGCGCGCGCCCCGCGCGCCGCCCGGCGCCGATCACGAGGCCGGGAGTGCGGCGCCGATGCCACTCACTCCCACTCCATTGTTCTGAAGCATGGTAACGCGCGATATGGACAGCCCCGCGAGAAGCGGAGCGTACGCGGCGAGCCTGCGGGATACGAACTCAGTGAAGAGCCGCACGCGCTTCGTCTTGCGGGACTCCCCCTGTGTGAGAAGCCAGAGCGTTCCATACATGTGCAGCTCGGTGCCCGGCACCCTTACCAGCAGGGGGTCGGCATCTCCGACGAAGCACGGCAGCGTCGTGATCCCGAGCCCTTGCCGTACAGCAACGATCTGCGCCCCGGCGTCCGTGGTCCTGAATGGAACCCCCGTGGTGCGAACCTCACCCTCGCTGGCCCAATCGGGAATTCCATGAATGCCTATGACGATCCACCGGATGGGATCAGGCGCGCCCGCACGCCACGCGGCCAGTCGATCGCAGGACATGTAGACGCCGCCGAACAGCTCCGGTCCCTTCAGGCCGTGAAGATTGAGCGGCAGGGCTTTGCGGTCGTAGACGACGCGGATCGCGACGTCGGCCTGTCGGTTGGTCAGATTTGCCAGCTCGCCGGACGACAGGATGTCCATCTCGATGTCCGGATGCAGACGCGCGAAATCGGCGAAGTCCGGCATGAGCAAGTGTGTCGCGAGGGGCGGTGCCAACGTCACCCGCAGAAGCCCGCGCACGCTCTGGTCGCGCCCGAAGACCCGCGTCTCCAGCAGATGCGACGACGCTTCCATCTGGTCCGCGAACTCGAGGACCTCCTCGCCCGCAGCCGTCAGGCGGTAGCCCGAAGGCAGCTTTTCGAACATGTGCACCCCGAGGCGTTCCTCGAGCTGGGCGATGCGCCGCAACACGGTCGAGTGGTTCACACCAAGGCGCTCGGCGGCAGCCCGCACCGAGCCTCCGCGCGCGACGGCAAGAAAGTAGCGAACGTCATCCCAGTCGATCATGGTGCAATCCGGCACCGCGGGGTGCGCCTTCCAAAGCCCGTGTCCAATACCATCGAACAGCGTCTCGTGGTCGGAAAAGTGGAGCGGCGACTTTGGCGCCTGGGGCGTCGCTCACCGCGCACACCGCATGCCGTGGCTGAAGTTACTAGCTCGCCCGGTTCGATTTTGCACCACCGATGTGCGGACTTCCGCACTGAACGCCTGACGCGGCCGGACCCATCTCAGCCTCGACATCGTCCCCGGACGAATGCTTGGGGGCAACTGAGGAAAGCCGAAAGGAGCGCCGTTGAAGGCCGGGGAATCAATATCAACACGGATCGGAGAAGCATTATGAGCTATGCGATTGTAGGATTCGGCTCGGTAGGCCAGGCCCTCGCCCACGCCTTCGCCCGTAAAAGCATCGACGTGACCGTCGCGAGCCGCCGGCCGCCCGAGGCGTTGGCGCCGCAGGCTCGGGCGATTGGACCCACGGTCGTCGCCAAGTCGCTGCAGAATGCAGTCGAGGCCGACACGATCATCTTGGCAATCCCGTTCCGGGAGCACCGCGAGGTTGCGAAGGCCCTGCCGAGCTGGGAAGGCAAGACGGTCATCGACG
>DASQVL010000693.1:0-4986 GCA_035640795.1 Crenalkalicoccus sp.
AAGGCGGAGGGATCCGCCACGCGGATGTGGCAGGCGGCGGCAAGCTCCAGCCCGCCGCCCACCACCGCGCCGTGCAGCGCGGCGATGGCCGGGATGCGGCCGTGGCGGATGCGCGCGAACACTTCGTGCCAGCGGCGCGAGTGGTGGAACACCTCCTCGGCGTCCCGGGCGCGGTGCTCCGAGAGATCGAGGCCCGCGGAGAAGCAGGGGCCGTGGCCGAACACCACCATCGCCCGCGCCTCGCCGGCGGCGCGCGCGGCCGCGGCCTCGATCGCCGAGAGCAGCGCGTCGCTGATGGCGTTGCGCTTGGCCGGGCGGTTCAGCCCGATCCAGGCAACCGCGTCGCGCTGCTCGTAGGTGAGGAGGTCGTCCGGCATGGTTGACGCCAATGCTTATGTGCCATAACAATAGCAGCCGCGCGGCCCAGATCAAGGCCGAAGCGCGTCACGACGTGCGTAGGGGGAGCCTGGGCATTCCGGCGGCACCAGCTTCGAGCGGACAACCCGCCTCAGCGCGGCGCCCCGGCCAGACGGGCGAGCGCGCCGAGCAACCCGCGCCGCTCCTCGGGCGCCAGCGCGGCGGCGAACTCCTCCTCCATGGCCCAGACCGCGGCTTCGCTCCGCGCCAGCAGGGCCGCGCCGGCGGGCGTCAGGCGCAGCTTGTTCGCGCGGCGGTTGGCGGCATCGGTGCGGCGCTCGATCAGCCCCTCCGCCTGCATGGCGGCGACCAGCACGGCCAGGTTGGGCGGCTTGATGCGCAGCGCCTCGGCCAGCGCCACCTGGCGCGCATCGGGGTTGGCGCGCAGCATCACCAGCACGGAATAGCGCGCCGGCGTCAGGCCCAGCGTGCCGAAGCGGCGGTGGAAGGTCTCGAACAGGCTCTGCTGCGCCAGCCGCAGCAGGAAGCCGAGATGCCCGGCAAGCGGCGCGAGGTCGAGCCCCTCGCGCGCCGCCGGGGCCTCCGCGTCGCGCGCCGGCGTCGCCCTTGGTGCCATGCCGCGTGCCTACAGGAGGCGGCGGCGGAGCGGAAGCCGCCGCGCAACCAGGAAGGGAGAGACCCATGTCCCAGAAGGTGATCGTCACCGTGGCCCCGACGGGCGGCATGGCCACCAAGGCCGCCAACCCCAACCTGCCGACCCAGCCGGAGGAGATCGCGGAAAGCGTCCACCGCAGCTGGAAGGAAGGTGCGGCGATCGCCGCGCTGCACGCCCGCCGGCCGGACGACCAGGCGACCTGCAACGCGGAGATCTACCGCCGCATCAACGGGCTGATCCGCGGCCGCTGCGACATCGTGCTGAACAACTCCACGGGCGGCGGCTCCTCGGGCGACATGCTGCTGCCGCGCCCGGACGGCATGTTCGAGAACAATTTCGAGGAGCGCCTCAAGGGCCTCGACGCCGGCGCGGAAATGGCGACGCTCGACGGCTTCACCGCGGTGGACGTGTTCGGCGAGCGCGAGATCCTGGTCATCACCACGCCGTCGCGCTGCGAGACGATGGCGAAGCGCTTCCAGGAGCGGGGGATCAAGCCGGAATGGGAGGTGTTCAATCCCGCCCACATCATCCAGGACGTGACGCGGCTGATCCAGAAGGGCTACGACAAGCCGCCCTACTACATCAACATGGTGCTGGGGACGGACCGCAACTTCCAGGGCGGCATGCCCTACAGCCACGACCTGCTGGCCTCGATGATCCGGCTGCTGCCGCCGCAATCCGTCTGGTGCCTCTCGGCCATCGGGCCGGCGCAGCTGCCGGGCACCACCCAGGCGCTGCTGCTGGGCGGGCATGTGCGGGTGGGGCTGGAGGACAACAACTATTACGCCCGCGGCGTGCTGGCGACCAACGAGATGCTGGTGGCCCGCACCGTCCGCATCGCGCGCGAACTCGGGCTCGAGATCGCCTCCCCGGCCGAGGCGCGGGAGATGCTCGGCCTCCGGCCGCTCGCCACCTGAGCGGCCCCCCTGGCGCGTGGCCCCTGGCGCCTGGCTGGGGGCAGTTGCTACGCTGCCCCGTGCTGAGCCAGTGCCAGGGTCCCGCTTGACCACACCCCGAGAGAGGGCGACGCCGTGGCGGTAGGCCACCTCGTCCCCCTTCCCCGCGCCGAGGACGACCGCCTCTGGGCCGTCGTCGCCACGGTGGGGCGCCAGAGCCGGGTTGCCGAGGTCTTCCGCAGCCGCGCCGCGGCGCTGGAGGACCGCGCCTGGCGCGCCCAGCAGGTGAGCGCCTACGCCGATTTCCTGAGCCGGACGCGGCAACCACTGCCGCATTACAGCGTGGCGCCGATCCGCCGCACCGATCTGCCGCGGAAATGGGCGCCGCTGCCGGCACTCGGCTTCCTCAGAGGGCAGTGGGTGTGACGGAGGGGAATATGACGGTGGCGAAGGAGGCGCGGCTCGCCGGGCTCGCGGCGCTGCTCGAGCACCGCGCCGATGCCCGCTACGGCCTGCACGACGTCACGCAGCGGGAGCACGCGCTGCAGGCCGCCTGGCTCGCCGAGCGCGAGGGCGGCGACGCGGCGCTGATCACCGCCGCGCTGCTGCACGATGTCGGCCACCTGGTGCACGGGCTCGGCGAGAACCCGGCGGCGCAGGGCGTCGACGACCGCCACGAGGAGGTAGGCCAGGCCTACCTCGCCGCCATGTTCGGGCCGGAGGTGACCGAGCCGGTGCGGCTGCACGTCGCGGCCAAGCGCTATCTCTGCGCGGTGGAGGCTGATTATTTCGGCCGGCTCTCCCCGGATTCGGTGCTCAGCCTGCAGCTGCAGGGCGGGCCGATGTCGGCGGAAGAGGTCGCCGCCTTCCGCACCCTGCCGCAGGCGGAAGCCGCCATCCGCCTCCGGCGTTACGACGAGGCGGCGAAGGTGCCAGGGCTCGCCACGCCGCCGGTCGCCCACTTCCTGCGCCACGTCGCCGACTGCCTGCGCTGACCCTGCCGGAGGACCCGCCATGCGCCTCGACGCCATCGCCATCGGCAACAACCCGCCCGAGGACGTGAACGCGGTGATCGAGGTCGCGATTGGCGGCGAGCCGATCAAGTACGAGCTCGACAAGGCCGCGGGCACGCTGGTGGTGGACCGCTTCCTCTACACGCCGATGCGCTATCCGGGGAATTACGGCTTCGTCCCGCACACGCTGAGCGAGGATGGCGACCCGATCGACGTGCTGGTGGCGAACACCCGCCCGATCGTCCCCGGCGCGGTGATCAACGTCCGCCCGATCGGCGTCTTCAAGATGGAGGACGATGGCGGCGGCGACGAGAAGATCATCGCCGTCCCCGTGCCCAAGCTGACGCGCCGCTACGAGCACGTGCACAACTACACGGACATGCCGCGCATCACGATCGAGCAGATCCAGCACTTCTTCGAGCACTACAAGGATCTGGAGCCGGGGAAATGGGTGAAGGTGATCGGCTGGGGCGACGCCGCGGAGGCGCGGAAGCTGATCCTCGAGGCGATCGAGCGGGCGAAGCGCGGCGGCTGAATCGGCGCCGCCTTGGTATATTGGGGAGTCAACTGTCCCGCCGCGCCGCCGTGGTCTGATGCCGAAGTCATCAAGTTCTGACCTGCGCGGCCCGCGAAGCCGGCCGAGCTATTCGCCCTGGGGCGGCCCGATATCGAAGCCGATGCGCTGCCGCGTCGGCCCCTGCTGCTTCAGGCTGCCGCGCAGCATCTCGTATTCCCGCTCCATTTCCGGCGTGACGGAGGCGCGCGTTTCGGCCAGCGCCGCCTCGAACTGCGCGCGGCCGATGGTGCCGGCGCCGAGATCCGCCCGCAGCGCCAGCAGCCCGGCGCGGCGCACCACGTCCGAGAGGTCGGCGCCCGTATAGCCGCGCGTGCGCCGGGCGATCTCCGCCAGGTCCACGTCATCGGCCAGCGGCATGCCGCGCGTCTGGATGCGGAGGATGTTGAGCCGCCCCGCCTCGTCCGGCACCGGGACATAGACCAGCTCGTCGAAGCGGCCCGGGCGCAGCAGCGCGGGGTCCAGCAGGTTCGGCCGGTTTGTCGCGCCGATGACGACGACGCCCTGCAGCTCCTCGAGCCCGTCCATCTCGGAGAGGATGGTGTTGACCACGCGCTCCGTCACCGCGGGCTCGCCCAGGCCCCCGCCGCGCGCCGGCACCAGGCTGTCGATCTCGTCGATGAAGATGACGGTCGGCGCCACCTGGCGCGCGCGGGAAAAGAGACGGCTCACCTGCTGCTCGCTCTCGCCATACCACTTGGACAGCAGGTCGGACGACTTGGTCGCGATGAAGTTCGCGTTCGCCTCCCGTGCCACCGCCTTCGCCATCAGCGTCTTGCCGGTGCCCGGGGGCCCGAACAGCAGGAAGCCCTTGGCCGGCCGGATGCCGAGGCGGCGGAAGGCGTCGGGATGCCGGAGCGGCAGCTCGATGCCCTCCCGCAGCTGCTCGCGCGCCTGCTGCACGCCGCCGACATCCTCCCAGGTCACGTTCGGCACCTGGATCATGATCTCGCGCAGCGCCGAGGGCTGGATGCGCTTCAGCGCGTTCTCGAAATCGGCGCGCGTCACGCGCATGCCGGCCAGCACCTCGGGCGGGATGCCCTCCCGCAGGTTGATCTGCGGCAGCACGCGGCGGACCGATTCCATCGCCGCCTCCCGCGCGAGCGCCGAGAGGTCGGCGCCGACGAAGCCATAGGTGGTGCGTGCCAGCGCATCGAGGTCCACATCCTCGGCGAGCGGCATGCCGCGAGTGTGGATGGCCAGTACCTGGCGGCGCCCGTCCTGGTCGGGCACGCCGATCACGATCTCCCGGTCGAAGCGGCCGGGCCGGCGCAGCGCCTCGTCCAAGGCGTCGATGCGGTTGGTCGCGGCGATGACGACGACGTTCTGCCGCGGCTCGAGCCCGTCCATCAGCGTCAGCAGCTGGGCGACGATGCGCCGCTCCACCTCGCCCTGCGTCGCCTCCCGCTTCGGCGCGATGCTGTCGATCTCGTCGATGAAGATGATGGAGGGCGCGCGGCGGCCGGCCTC
>DASQVL010000694.1:0-4411 GCA_035640795.1 Crenalkalicoccus sp.
GGCCGGCGGCGCCTCCGCTGCGGCGGGCATCGAGCGGCTCAGACCGGAGAGCGCCTCCAGCGTGCGCAGCAGCTCCGCCCGCCGCGCATCGTCGCGCAGCAGGGCGGAGAGCCGGTCGAGTTCGGCGGCGCTCGGCACCCCGGGGGCCGGATGCGCCGGGTGCTCCCGCGCCGGGTGCTGCTGGGCCGAGGCCGGGGTGGCAGCGAGGGCCGCCGCAGCCAGGAGGAGAAAACGGAGGAGGCTCATATGCACCGCAGCAACCGCATCCGGGGCCGCAAGGTCAAGCGCCGCGCCGCTGCCGGTCCGAACCGCACGGAGCCGTGAGGCGCCGCGACCCCCCGGGGCTTGCGCCGCGCCCCCGCTGTGCCAAATGGCGCGGATGCAGACGATCCTTGCCGTCCTGGTCGTGTTCGGGCTGGTCGCCACGCTGGGGGTGCTGTTCGCCGGCATGGTCGGTGTGGTGCGCAACGATGGCAACGGCCAGCGCTCCAACATGCTGATGCGCTGGCGTGTCGTCCTGCAGGGGGTCACCCTGCTGCTGTTCGCCCTGCTGCTGCTGACCCTGCGGCACTGAACGCGGCCAGGCCGGCTTTGACAGGCCGCGCGGGCCCGCCCTATTCCTGCCCGACCGGGCCCGGGCGCCGCCGGCGGGACAAGGCTGCGCGGCCGGCAGGGCGGAACGTCAGGCAGGAAGCGCGGGCAGGATGAAGCTGCTGGTCCCCGTCAAGCGGGTCGTGGACTACAACGTGAAGGTCCGCGTGAAGGCGGACGGCACGGGCGTCGAGACGGCGAACGTCAAGATGTCCATGAACCCCTTCGACGAGATCGCCGTCGAGGAAGCGGTGCGGCTGAAGGAAAAAGGGGTGGCGACGGAGATCATCGCCGTCTCCGCCGGCCCGACCGCGGCGCAGGAGCAGATCCGCACGGCGCTCGCCATGGGGGCGGACCGCGGCATCCTGATCGAGCATGACGGGGTGCTGGAGCCGCTGGCCGTCGCCAAGCTGCTGAAGGCGGTGATCGCCAAGGAGCAGCCGCAGCTCGTTATCCTCGGCAAGCAGGCGATCGACGACGATATGAACGCGACGGGCCAGATGCTCGCCGCGCTGCTCGGCTGGGCGCAGGGCACCTTCGCCAGCAAGGTCGCGGTCGCGGATGGCGAGGCGACGGTGACGCGCGAGGTGGATGGCGGGCTCGAGACCGTGACGCTGAAGCTGCCGGCGATCGTCACCACCGACCTGCGGCTGAACGAGCCGCGCTACGCCTCGCTGCCCAACATCATGAAGGCGCGCAAGAAGCCGATCGAGACGGTGAAGCCCGCCGATCTCGGCGTGGACGTCACGCCGCGCCTCACGGTCATGAAGGTGGAGGAGCCGCCGAAGCGGCAGGCGGGCAGGAAGGTCGGCTCGGTCGCCGAGCTGGTGGACAAGCTGCGCAACGAGGCGAAGGTGATCTGAGATGGCCGTGCTCGTTCTTGCCGACCATGACGGTCAGGCGGTGACGCAGCCGACGCGGAGCACGGTCGCCGCGGCGGCGAAGCTCGGCGAGGTGCACCTGCTCGTCCTCGGCCCGCGAGCAGCGGCCGAGGCAGGGGCGAAGCTGCCGCAGGTCGCCAAGGTGCTGCACAGCGACGCCGAACCCTATGCGCATGGCCTGGCGGAGCCGGTCGCCGCATTGCTCGTGCAGATGGCGCCCGCCTACACCCACCTGCTCGCCCCGGCCTCCGCCGCCGGCAAGAACGTGATGCCGCGCGTGGCCGCGCTGCTCGACGTGCAGGTGCTCTCCGACATCGCGGGCGTGGTGGATGCCGACACCTTCGTCCGGCCGATCTATGCCGGCAATGCGCTGGCCACAGTGAAGAGCAGCGACGCGAAGAAGGTGATCACCGTGCGCGCGGCGAGCTTCGACCCGGTGCCGGCCCAGGGCGGCGGCGCGCCGGTCGAGGCCGCGCCGGCGGCCGCGGATCCGGGCCTCTCCCGCTTCGTCGGCGCCGAGATCGCTAAGTCCGAGCGGCCGGAGCTGACGGCCGCGCGCATCGTGATCTCCGGCGGCCGCGCCATGGGCTCGGCCGAGAATTTCGCCCTGATCGAGCGCGTCGCCGACAAGCTCGGCGCCGCGGTCGGCGCGAGCCGCGCAGCGGTGGATGCCGGCTACGCGCCGAACGACCACCAGGTCGGCCAGACCGGCAAGATCGTGGCGCCCGAGCTCTACATCGCCGTCGGCATCTCCGGCGCCATCCAGCATCTCGCGGGCATGAAGGACAGCAAGGTCATCGTCGCCATCAACAAGGACGAGGAGGCGCCGATCTTCCAGGTGGCCGATTACGGCCTGGTGGCGGACCTGTTCAAGGCGGTGCCGGAGCTCGAGGCCGAGCTCGAGAAGAAGTAGATAGGACGTAGCGGGGGAGCTCGCGCCATGCAGCGCCTGGGGGTGATCGGTGCCGGGCTGATGGGGAACGGCATCGCCCATGTCGCGGCCCTCGCCGGGCGCGATGTCGTGCTCGTGGACATCGACGCGAAGGCGCTGGAGCGCGCCCTCGCGACCATCGGCAAGAACCTGGAGCGCCAGGTCTCCAAGGGCAGCATCGCCGCCGCCGACCGCGACGCGGCGCTCGCCCGCATCCGGACCGGCACGGACTACGCGCCCTTCGCCGAATGCGACATGGTGATCGAGGCGGCGACCGAGAACGAGGCGCTCAAGCGGAAGATCTACGACGCGCTCTGCCCGAAGCTGCGGGCCGACGCGCTGCTCGCCACCAACACCTCCTCCATCCCCATCACGCGCCTCGCCGCCGCGACCGACCGGCCGGGCCGCTTCGTCGGCATGCATTTCTTCAACCCGGTGCCGATGATGAAGCTGGTGGAGGTGATCCGCGGCCTGGCGACGGAGGAGCCGACCGTCGCCGCGGTGCGGGGCCTCGCGGAGCGCATGGGCAAGACGGTGGTGGAGGCCGCCGACTACCCCGCCTTCGTGGTCAACCGCATCCTCTGCCCGATGATCAACGAGGCGGTCTTCGCCCTAATGGAAGGCGTGGGCGATGTGCGCGCCATCGACGCCGGCATGAGGCTCGGCGCCAACCACCCGATGGGGCCGCTCGAGCTCGCCGACTTCGTGGGGCTCGATACGCTGCTCAGCGTGCTCAAGGTGCTGCATGAGGGGCTGGGCGACCCGAAGTACCGGCCCTGCCCGCTGCTGGCGAAGTACGTCGAGGCCGGCTGGCTCGGCCGCAAGTCCGGCAAGGGCTTCTACGACTACGCCACGAACCCGCCGGCGCCGACGCGCTAAGCAGATCGCGGACGGGCGTGAACGCCCGGGAGCGCGAATCTGCTCTTCCATCGGTGCGCCAGAGCGATCGCCGCGAGCACAGGCGGGCGGAATCCGCTCTGATGTCCTGCCCGCGAAGTTCGCTGCTTCGGCAGCGGACGGGCCATTTGCGGACTGTCATTCACCCCGCCTGCGCCCCGGATCAGCCTGCCCGCTTCGTGAAATCCACCTTGTCGTTGGCGCCGGGCGCCGGCGGCTCGCCGGTCGTCACCGCCTTCAGGTAGCCATAGGCGTGCACCAGGGTGGAGGTCGGCGCGTCCCAGTACTCCGCACCCTCGCAGGTCACCTTCAGCAGCGCGATCCTCGGATCCTCCGGCCCGCCCGGGAACCAGGTGCGCTGCGGCTCGCTCCACAGCTGCCGCTGTTTCGCCGCGTCGCGGACCAGCTCCGCCGTACCGTAGATGGAGACGTAGTTCTGCCGGTGCACGTCCGAATAGGCCAGCAGCACGCGCTCGTCCTGCGCGACCTCGCCGGTCTTCGGGCTGCCGGCCTCGGTGAAGAACCACAGCACGCCGTCGAATTCCCGGTTCGCCGCGCGCATCGGCCGGCCGCGGAAGCGCCCCGCCTCGTCCATCGTCACCACCATCGCGACCTCGATGTCGCGGATCATCTCGAACACCTTGCGCTTCGCCTCGGCGTCGCTGCGCGTCTCGGTCATCGCCGCCTCTCCCCCGTCCTGCTGCGTTGGTCCCTGCAACGGGGCGCGGGCGGCCGGGTTTCAGCGCGCCGGCGGCGTCTCCCGCGCCAGGGCCAGCAGCAGGCGGCGCAGCCAGGCATGGCCGGCATCCGCCTCGAACCGCCGGTGGAACACGAGCGAGAGGCGCGTGTGCCGCACCTCGACCGGCGGATCGCGGCAGATGAGGCCGTGCGCCGCCGCCATCTCCCGCGCGAGCCGCGCCGAGAGGGTGACCACCATGTCGGTCCGCCGCAGGATCTCCGGCACCGCGGAGAGATGCGCGACCACTGCGCCGAGGCGGCGCGCCACTCCGGCCTCGGCCAGCGCGGCGTCGAGCGCGCCTTCCCGCGAGCCGTTCGGCGAGTGCAGCAGGTGGGGCACGGCGACGAAGCGCTCCAGCGTCAGCGCGCCCTC
>DASQVL010000695.1:0-6550 GCA_035640795.1 Crenalkalicoccus sp.
GGGCCGCCAGCTCGTCGCCGATCGCGCCGATGCTGCGCCGTCCGTCCACCCGCGCCAGGATCGCGCGCGCCAGCCGCGGCAGCGGCAGCGGCACGCGAAGCCCGTCGAAGGAGACCGGCAGCACGCCATCCGCCGGCAGGCCGCGCGCGAGCGCCGCCCCGTCCATCTCCCGCAGCACCGGCACGGCCTCCGGCTCCTCCCAGGGCGGCGCGAGATCGGGCGCGTCGGCGCGGAGGCAATACACGATGTGGATACCCATATTGCCGGTGATCGCCTCGGCCAGAGCGGCGCGCTGCACCGGGTCCAGCGACGCGGTGCGGGCGCGCAGCCGCGGGTCGGACAGGTAGCTGTCAGGGTCGTAGCGCAGCGGCTCCACCCAGCAGGCGATGCGGAGGCCGGCCGCGTCCAGCAGCCCGGCCAGCGCCGGCACGGTGAAGGCGACGTCACGTGGATTGAGCAGCAGGTCGTAGAGCCCGGCATCACCGCCCGAGAGGTGGTCGGAGAGCCAGGGGTTGTGCCGCAGCCAGGCGGTCTCCGGGGCCTGCCGCCACAGCCGGCGCGCGGTGTCGAGCCGGGCGGGTGGCGCCTCCCCGGCTGGGGCCAGCAGGCGTAGTGCGTCCTGCAGCATGTAGACCCCGGTCCGCCCGTGCGGCGCATAGACCATCAGGCCGAGCCCGCCCCCCGGCGCCAGCACGGCAAGCAGCGCGCGCAATCCCTCGGCCGGGTCGGGCAGGTGGTGCAGCACGCCGCAGCAATCGGCGTAGTCGAAGGGGCCGAGGCCGCTCCCCGGCAGCTCGAGCAGCGAGCCCTCCTCGAAGCGAAGATTCGTCAGGCCACGCGCCGCCGCCCGCGCCTCGGCGATGCGCCGCGCCGCGCGGCTGCGGTCGAGCCAGACCACCTCGCCCGGCCGGCCGGCCCAGGCCAGCTGCTGCGCCAGCATGATGGCGGCATCGCCGGTACCGCCGCCGGCGATCAGCGCGCGCAGCGGCTGCGTCGCGGGGCGGCGGGCGCCGAAGATCCAGTGGTCCACCTCGCGAAGATGGCTCGGGCTGCCGACGATCAGCCGCTTCGCTTCCTCCCGCGGGTCGCGGGCGGGGTAGGGGAAGGCCTCGTACTGCGCGGCGAGCTGGGCATCGGCGGCATCCGTCATGCCCCGTGCATAGAGCGTGACCGGCCGGGGCTGAACAGCCGGCGCGGGGGTGGCGCGACCGGACGGGCAGGGACCTCTCCGCCGCGCCGGGGCGGTTGCCCTGTCGGGGGCCGCTTCGTATCTACCCGCCATGCCCATCCCGATGCGTCTCCTGCCTGCGCTCGCGCTGCTGCCTGGCCTCGCCCTGGCGGCGGAGCAGCAGGCCCGCCCGCAGCGCCTCGGCGCCTTCCAGTCCTGGACCGCGGCGACGCACCAGGAAGGCCGCAGCAAGGTCTGCTACGCCTTCGCCCGCCCCTCCCGCAGCGAGAGCGGGAAGCGCGACGGCGTGATGCTGACGGTGACCGAGCGGCCCAACCAGCGCGACGCCGTCATCCTGACGCCGGGCTACACCTATCCGCGCGATGCGGAGGTGCAGGTGAAGGTCGGCGCCACGGAGCTGCCCTTCTACACCGCCGGCTCCGCCGCCGCGGCGCGCGACGGCCAGGCCGCCATCCGTGCCTTCCGCACGGGGAAAGAGGCGGTGGCCCGCGCCCCCGGCCCGGGCGGCAGGGGGGAGACGGTGGACGTCTTCCCGCTCGACGGCTTCGCCCAGGCCTATGACGCGATCCTGGAGGAATGCCCCGCCAGGGCCCGCAAGCGATGAGCGCCGCGGCCGAACTGCGCGAGGAGGAGCGCGCACGCATCCTGGCGAAGGCCGCGCTCTTCGCCCCGCCGCCGGCCACGCTTCCGGATGGCCGGCGCGACCTGGTCGGCCTCTCCCGCGCCGCGCTGGCCGTGGAGATGGCGGCGATCGGCGAGAAGCCCTTCCGCGCGGGCCAGCTCTGGCACTGGATCTACCACCAGGGCGAGACCGATTTCGCGCGCATGACCAGCATCGCCCGGCCGCTGCAGGCGAAGCTCGCCGAGCGCTTCGTGGCTGGCCGGCCGGAGGTCGCGACCGAGCAGACCAGCCGCGACGGCACCCGCAAATGGCTGTTCCGCTTCCGCGACGGCCAGCAGGTGGAGACGGTCTACATCCCGGACCCGGAGGAGGACCGGGGCGCGGTCTGCATCTCCACCCAGGTGGGCTGCACGCTCTCCTGCCGCTTCTGCCACACCGGCACCCAGCGCCTGGCGCGCAACCTCTCGGCGGCCGAGATCGTCGGCCAGTTCATGGCGGCGCGCGACAGCTACGGGGAGTGGCCGAGCCCGAAGGACGAGAAGCCGCGCCTGCTCTCCAACATCGTCGTCATGGGGATGGGCGAGCCGCTCTACAATTACGAGGCGGTGGCAGAGGCGTTGCGCATCGCCATGGACCATGAGGGCATCGGCCTGTCGCGCCGGCGCATCACGCTTTCGACCAGCGGCGTGGTGCCGATGATGGATCGCTGCGGTGCGGAGCTCGGCGTGAACCTCGCCGTCTCCCTGCATGCCGTGACCGATGCTCTCCGCGACGAGATCGTGCCGCTGAACCGCAAATATCCGATCGCCGAGCTGATCGCCGCCTGCCGGCGCTATCCCGGCGCCTCCAACGCAAGGCGCATCACCTTCGAGTATGTCATGCTGCGCGGGGTGAATGACAGCGAGGCGGAGGCGCGGGAGCTGGTGCGGCTGATCCGCGGCATACCGGCCAAGGTGAACCTGATCCCCTTCAATCCCTGGCCGGGCAGCCCCTACCGGACCTCGACGCCCGAGGCGATGGAGGCCTTCGCGCGCATCGTGAACGATGCCGGCTATGCCAGCCCGATCCGCCGGCCGCGCGGGCGGGACATCCTGGCCGCCTGCGGGCAGCTGAAAACCGAGAGCGAGCGGCCCGCCCGGGCGGGCTGATGTCCCGATTCCGAAGTTCGCCGCCGATGCGGCGCCCTTCGGATCGGCCCCCCGGATAGCGGCTCCAGCCGCCGCCGGACAGCGGCCCGGTGGGATCCTGGGTTGCAACGGCGTTAGGCTATTGCGCGCAATATGCGATCACAACCCTGTCAATCCGGGTTGGGATCGGATACAACGGGGCGATGCGGCCCGTGGGGGCCTGCCAGCGGGCCCTCGCCATGCCGAAGCGCCATCCGAGGCTCGCCGCGCCGCGTGACCGCGGCCCCGTTGCGGAGCCGGGCTGATGGCGCAGGCCGCTGAGCGCGCCGAGGCCGAGACCCCGACCCGTGAGGAGCAGACCCTGCGGGAGCGGCTGCGCGACCAGCCGGACAGCGCCCTCCACTGGCAGCAGCTCGGCCTGCTGCTGGCCCGCACCGGCCGGCCCGCCCTCGCGGCGGAGGCTTTCGCTCGGGCGGTCGCCCATGGTGCCTCGCTCGCCGCGCTCGCCATGCCCTACGCCATGGCCCTCAGCGAGGCCGGGCGCGCGGCCGACGCCGTCGCGGTCGCCGAGCATGCCGTCGCCCGCCGGCCGAAGGAGTTCGCCCTGGTCAACCTGCTCGGCGTGCTGCTGAAGCGGGCCGGGCGGCTGCGCGACGCGGTCCCGGTGCTGGAGGCGGCGAAGCGGCTGGCGCCGCGCAATCCCTCCGCCTGGCAGAACCTGGGCAACGTCCACGCCGCGCTGGGCGACGCGGCCGCGGCGGCCGCCGCCTACCAGGGCGGTCTGAAGCTCGCTCCCCGCAATGCCGAGCTGTGGCGCCTGCACGGCCGCGCCCTGCGCGATGCCGGCGATGCCGCCGGCGCGCTGACGAGCCTGGAGCGCGCCGTGGCCCTCGCCCCCGCCGAGCCGAACGCGGTCACCGACCTGGTCGGCCTGTTGCTCGACCGCCGTGATTTCTCGCGTGCGCCAGAGGTGGTGCGGAAGGCGCTCGCCGCCGGCGGCGACCCGCTGCGCTTCCGCGTGATGGAGGCGCGCATCGCGCTGCGTGCCGGGGAGCGTGAGGCGGCGCGCACCGCGCTGCAGGCGGTGCTCGCCGAGGACCCCTACCACGACCAGGCGAATTTCCTGCTCTCCCGCCTGCATGGCGATGCCGACCGGCGCGCCGCCAATGCCGCGCTGCGCGCCGGCCTCGCCGGCCATCCCGGCAATGTCGAGCTGATGGGCGAGCTGATCGAGAGCCTGACCCGCAGCCGCTACGACGACGAGGCGGCGCATCTGCAGGAGGCCTACGAGCTCGCCTGCCAGCTCCTGGAGCGGGATCCCGGCGCGGTGCGCGGCCATGCCAAGGCGCTGCGCAGCTCCTTCCGCCGCTGCCTCGATCCGGCGCGCGTCGCGCAGGTCGGCACGCTCGGCGAGCTCGCGCCGCGCTGGATGGCGGAGCGGCAGATCAGCGCGCTGCATGACGAGCTCGGCAACGTGGCGAGCCTCGAGGACCGCATCGCGCTCGTCGAGTGGCACCGCGACTGGGGCCGCCGGGTGGCGGCGCAGGCGGAGCGGCTGCAGCCGCTCGCGGTGCCGGCGCTGGACACCGGCCGGCGCATCCGCGTCGGCTTCCTCTCGAGCGACCTGCGCCATCACCCGGTCAGCTACTTCGCCCTGCCGATCTTCGAGCATTACGATCGCGAGCGCTTCGAGCTCTTCTGCTACTCCTTCTACGAGCGCGAGCGCGACCAGGTGCAGGCCGCGATCGAGCAGCGCGTGGACCACTTCCGCTGGTGGCCCGGCATCTCGGACGAGCCGGCGGCGCGCCGCATCGCCGAGGACGGGCTCGACATGCTGTTCGAGCTCGGCGGCACCACGGCCATGAACAAGGTGACGGTGATGGCCTGGCGGCCGGCCCGGCTCGGCGCGAGCTGGCTCGGCTACCCGCACTCCGCGGGGATCGAGCAGATCGACTACATCCTGACCGACCCCTACATCCGCCCGGCCGATCCGCGCCTGCTGATCGAGCGGCCCTTCGAGATGCCGGAGAGCTGGGTCGTGCTCGGCAATCTCGGCTTCGTGCCGGTGCCGATCGAGGAAGCGCTGCCCGAGGAGCGCCAGGGCGCGCTGACCTTCGGCACGATGAACAACCCCTACAAGTACACGCCTTCCTGCCTGGATGCCTGGGCGGCGGTCCTGCGCGCGGTGCCCGGCAGCCGGTTCCTCTTCGTCCGGCCGGAGGGGCGGGTGCCCGCCTTCGTCGCCAATGCGCGCGCGGCCTTCGCGGCGCGCGACGTGGACCCGGACCGCCTTGCCTTCATCGGCATTCGCGGCGACCACCTGAAGCACTACAACGCCATCGACATCGCGCTCGACAGCTTCCCGCATGTCGGCGGCACCACCACCTGCGAGACGCTCTGGATGGGCGTGCCCTGCGTGACGCTGGTGGGCCCGGGCTTCCCGGAGCGGCTCAGCTACTCGAACCTGAACAATGCCGGCCTCGGCGATCTTTGCGCGACGACGGTCGGGCAATACGTGGAGATCGCGGTGGCGCTGGCCGCGGACCGGGCGCGGCGGCGCGCGCTGCGTCACGGGCTGCGCGCGCAGATCCGCGCCAACCCGCTCGGCCAGCAGGAACGCTGGGTGCGCGACTTCTACGCCAAGGTCGCCGAGGTGGTCGCGCAGTGAGTCCCGATCCCGGCTTCTGGCGCGGCCGCCGCGTCCTCCTCACCGGCCATACCGGCTTCAAGGGCAGCTGGCTCTGCCTGATGCTGGAGGCGCTGGGCGCGCGCGTCACCGGCATTGCGCTCGACCCGCCGCCGGGACCGGCGGCCTTCGATATCCTACACGTGCGAGAGGGCCTCGAGGCCGACCACCGCGCCGATATCCGCGACGCGGCGCGCCTGGCCGCGCTGGTCGTGGAGGCCCGGCCGGAGCTGGTGCTGCACCTGGCGGCCCAGGCCTTCGTCGGCCGCGGCTACCGCAACCCCGCCGGCACCTTCGCGACGAACGTGCAGGGCACGGTGAACCTGCTGGCCGCGCTGTCCGCCGTGCCGGGGCTGATGGCGGCCGTCATCGTCACCAGCGACAAGGTCTATGCGAATGACGGCGCCGGCCGCGCCTTCGTCGAGGGCGATCCGCTCGGCGGCGAGGACCCCTACAGCGCCTCCAAGGCTGCCGCGGAGATGGCGGTCGCCGCCTGGCGGTCCTGCACCGCGGTGCCGCTGGCGACGGTGCGCGCCGGCAACGTGATCGGCGGTGGCGATTTCGGCGAGCAGCGTCTGCTCCCCGACCTGGTGCGCGCCGAGCGCGCCGGGGAGGTGCTGCGGCTGCGGCGCCCCGATGCGACGCGGCCCTTCCAGCACGTGCTGGACGTGCTGCGCGGCTACCTGATGCTGGCGGAGCGCCTGGCGGCCACGCCCGCAGCCGCGCCGCGCGCGCTGAATTTCGGCCCACGCGATGGGGAGTTGCGCGTGCGCGACCTGCTCGAGCTCTACGGCGCGGCGCGCGGCCGCGCGGTGGCCTGGCAGGCCGAGCCGGCGCCGCCGATGGAGGAGGCGCGGCGCCTGGCGCTCGACAGCTTCCTGGCCGGCCGGGCGCTCGGCTGGGAGCCGCGGCTGCCGACGCCGCAG
>DASQVL010000696.1:0-2242 GCA_035640795.1 Crenalkalicoccus sp.
CCGCGCCCCCGCGCCCCGTGCCGAAGGCCGGCGCTCGCGCGACCGCGAGGATCTCGGCCCGCCGGTGCGCGGCTTCGGCGACGCCGTGCCCGCCTTCATGCTGATCCCGGTGCCGCGCCCCCGCCGCGACCGGGCGGCCGAGGCGGAGCCGGAGGCCGAGGCCGCCTGATCAGGCCGGCATCGCGCCGGCTGTGGCCGGCCCGATGCCGGTCCGGCTTGCCTCAGCGGTTCAGGTCGTCTGCGTGTCCGCCTCCGATGTGCACCCAGGTCGATCGCGGCCAGGGCGTTTTCGCCCGCGCCCGTGCAGGGCTGAAGACGCCCCGGCACCCTGTTCCTGATGCCCCAAGGGGCCGTTGCCGGCCCCTTGCGCGCGCGCCAGTCTGGCGGCCCGGGGCATCGCCACCCGGAGGGAGGACAGCATGAACCTCGTCACCGCGCCTGCGCAGGGCGGCACCACCCGCTTCGACTGGGCCGACCCCCTCCGCCTCGACGACCAGCTCTCCGAGGATGAGCGCCTGATCCGCGATTCGGCGCACCAGTTCTGCCAGGAGAAGCTGCTGCCCCGCGTGCAGGAGGCGTTCCGCAAGGAGCACTTCCACCGCGAGATCATGAACGAGTTCGGGGAGATGGGCTTCCTCGGCGCGACGCTCGAAGGCTATGGCTGCGCCGGTGTCTCCTACGTCGCCTACGGGCTGATGGCGCGCGAGGTGGAGCGGGTGGACAGCGGCTACCGCTCCGCCTTCTCCGTGCAGTCCAGCCTGGTGATGTATCCGATCCACGCCTATGGCAGCGAGGAGCAGAAGCAGAAATACCTGCCGAAGCTCCGCACCGGCGAATGGGTGGGCTGCTTCGGCCTGACCGAGCCCGATGCCGGCTCCGATCCCTCCGCCATGCGCACGCGCGCGCGGAAGGTGGATGGCGGCTACGTGCTCTCCGGCTCGAAGACCTGGATCACCAACTCGCCCATCGCCGACCTCGCCGTGGTCTGGGCGAAGGACGACGAGGGGGTGCTGCGCGGCTTCGTCCTGGAGCGCGGAATGAAGGGCTTCGAGACGCCGAAGATCGAGGGCAAGTTCAGCCTGCGCGCCAGCGTCACCGGCATGATCATGATGGACGAGGTCTTCGTGCCGGAGGAGAACCGCCTGCCCGGCGTGAAGTCCCTCGCCGGGCCCTTCTCCTGCCTCAACCGCGCGCGCTACGGCATCGCCTGGGGCGCGATGGGCGCGGCGGAGGACTGCTTCCACCGTGCGCGGGACTACACGCTGAACCGCCGCATGTTCGGCCGGCCGCTGGCGAACACCCAGCTCATCCAGAAGAAGCTCGCCGACATGGAGACCGAGATCGCGCTCGGCCTGCAGGCGGTGCTGCGCGTGGGCCGGCTGTTCGACGAGCATCGCGCGGCGCCCGAGATGATCAGCCTGGTCAAGCGCAACAATTGTGGCAAGGCGCTCGACATCGCCCGCGTCGCCCGCGACATGCATGGCGGCAACGGCATCGTGGACGAATACCACGTGATCCGCCACGTCATGAACCTGGAGACGGTGAACACCTACGAGGGCACGCATGACGTGCACGCCCTGATCCTCGGCCGCGCCATCACCGGGCTGAACGCCTTCGGCGGTTGAGCGCGTTCTGGGACCTCGGGGCCGCCGACGTCGCGGAGATCGAGCGGGCGATCCAGCTGGCGATCGCGCCCGCCTTCCTGCTCACCGGCATCTTCGGCGCGCTGAACGTCCTGGTCGGGCGCCTCGACCGGCTGATCGAGCGGGAGCGCGCGATCCGCAGCGGCGCCGCCTCCGCCATGCCGGCGGAGCGCCGCCAGCTCGCGCGGCGCGCCTCGTGCATACACCGCTCCGTCTTCGCCTGCCTGGTCGCGGCGATCCTGCTCTGCTCGCTGATCGTCCTCTCCTTCGCGGGCGTGTTCCTGGGACTCCGCGTGGCGCTGCCTCTGGCCCTCCTGCTGATCGCCGCCATGCTCGCCATGGTGACGGCGCTGGTGCTGTTCCTCGCCGAGCTGGGCATCGCCTCCCGCCACCTGCCGCTTTCCGGTGACTGAGGCAGCCGAATTGACCGTGGCGGCGGTGGGCGCGGCGGGGGACGGCATCGCCCGGCTGCCAGGGGGCGGCACCGCCTTCATCCCCGGCGGCCTGCCCGGCGACGTGCTGCGCTGCCGCCTCGGCCCGCGGCGCGGGGAGGGCCGGCTGGCCGAGCCCGAGGCGCTGCTGGCACCGGGGCCGGAGCG
>DASQVL010000697.1:0-5493 GCA_035640795.1 Crenalkalicoccus sp.
GGCGACGGGCAGCGCCGCCTCCATGGCTCAGGTCCTGCGGCGGCGCTCCTGCGCCTCCTCGCGCCGCAGGTCCACGATGATCTGGTACATGGCGTGGTCCGCCTCGCGGTAGCCGGTGCCGCCGCCGCGCTCGATCTGCTCGTAGATGTCGCGATGCGCCTTGGGGAGCGCCAGGCGGAACAGCTTCATATCCTCCTTGAACGCGGCCGGCAGGTCGGTGCGGCAGGCGAGCGGCCCGTTCGGGATCGGGTCGGACATCCAGATGACGCGGATGTCCGAGATCTTCAGCATGCCCTTGTCCACCATGGCGCGCAGGTTGCCGCGGCTGTAGCCCTGCGCCGGGTCACCCTGGCCGGAGACCCAGGTCACGGCGCCGTCGTACTGCTTCTGCAGCACCGCGACCACGCCCTGCTCATGCCCGCCGGAGAAGCCGGTGCGGGAGAAGTACTGCCCGCTCTCCACGCCGATGCCCTGGCGGCGCAGCGCGAAGCGCGGGATCAGGTAGCCGCTGGTGGAGTTGGGATCGGCCCAGGCGAGGGAGTGGCCCTTCATCTGCGCGAGGTCGGTGATGCCGCTGTCCGCCCGCACCACCATGACCGAGCGATAGGAGACGGAGCCGTCCTTCTCCTCCGGCACCACCAGCGGCTCGATGCCCCCGTTGGTGTCGAGCCAGGCGCCGGCGTAGCCGGAGGCGCCGAGATCGGACATCTCGATCTGCCTGGCGCTGAAGGCCTGCAGCACGCCGGCATAGTCGCTGGCCGGGAAGAGGCGCACGGGCACCTTGAAGGTGTCCTCCATCAGCTTCTTGAGGCCATCGTAGCGCGCCAGGCGGTCCGCCTCGTTCTCGCCGCCCAGCAGGCCCACGCGGATCACCGGCACCTCGGCCTTCCAGGCCCGCTCGCCGGCTTCCGGCATGCGCACATCGGGGTCGGCGGTGCGGCGCTCGGCGAGGGCGAGGCGCGGGGCGAGGAGCGCGCCGGCGGCGAGCGCGGCGAGCTGGCGGCGGGTCGGCATCATGGTTCTCCGGTCTGTGGCTCAGTGCACCAGGGCCATGCGGCGCGGCGCGACGGCCGCGTCCTCCGCCTCGGCCTGGAATTCCTCCTCGGAGACACCGTAGACGAGGCGCACGCGCTCGGCCGTCAGCTCCGCAGGCGGGCCGTCGAACACCACGCGGCCGGCCTGCAGCGCGACGATGCGGTCGCACCAGGCGCGCGCCGCGTCCAGGTGGTGCAGGTTGGTCAGCACGGTGATGCCCTGCTCCCGGTTGATCCGGCGCAGCGCCTCCATCACCGTCCGCGCATTGCGCGGGTCAAGGCTCGCGATCGGCTCGTCGGCCAGGATCACGCGCGGTTCCTGCAGCAGGGCGCGGCAGATCGCGACGCGCTGCTGCTGGCCGCCGGAGAGCGTCTCCGCCCGCTGCAGCGCCGTCCCCAGCAGGTCGAAGCGCTCCAGCGCCGCCAGCGCCATGGCGCGTTCCACCGCGCTGAACCGCTTGAGCAGGGCGCCGAGGCCGGCGAGCGCCCCGCGCCGCCGGTTCAGTCTTCCGAGCAGCACATTGGTCAGCACGTCGAGGCGCTGCACCAGGTTGAACTGCTGGAAGATCATCGCGCAGTCGCTGCGCCAGTCGCGCAGCGCCCGGCCGGTCAGCGCCATGACCTCCCGCCCCTCGAAGCGGATGCGGCCGGCGGAGGGCTCCGCCAGGCGGTTGATCATGCGGAGCAGGGTGGACTTGCCGGCGCCGGAGCGGCCGATGATCCCGACCATCTGGCCGGGCGGGATGGCGAGGCTCACGCCATCCACGGCGGTCAGCGTGCCGTAGCGGCGCGTCAGGCCCTCGAGCTCCAGCATCCCGGCTCCTCTTCGCGGCGGGCCTATACAGGGGGGATGGGCAAAATACGATGTCCGATTGATGACAAGCCGGGGCTGCAACGCCTTGCGGGACGCCGCCCCCCTTCATCATATCGGTGCTCGATGGCAGCCGCGCGAACCGGCGCCACGAACGGGGAGGATAATCATGCTGGGCCTGATGCAGGACCGACCGCTGCTGATCTCCGCCATCCTGGAGCATGCGGCGCGCAACCACCCGGCCGCGAAGATCGTCTCGGCGCGGCCGGATGGAAGCCTCGCCCGACATACCTGGCCGGAGGTGGCGGCGCGTGCCGCGCAGCTTGCCCATGCGCTGCGCCGCCGCGGCGTGCAGCAGGGGGAGCGGATCGCGACCCTGGCCTGGAACCAGCACCACCACCTCGAGGCCTATTACGGCGTGTCCTCGATGGGCGCGGTGATGCACACGGTCAATCCGCGCCTCTTCCCCGACCAGATCGCCTACATCCTGGCGGATGCGCAGGACACCCATCTTCTGGTGGACCCGGCGCTGATGACAGGCGCCGAGGCGCTGGTGGACAAGCTGCCGAAGACCCTCCGCACCATCATCGCCATGGGGGATGCCAGCCAGATCCGCCCCGACTGCCCGCTGCGCGGCCGCTTCGAGCTGCTGGGCCAGGAGGAGCTGATCGCCGGCGAGCCGACGGAGTATCCCTGGCCCGACCTCGACGAGCGCTCGGCCTCCTCGCTCTGCTACACCTCCGGCACCACGGGGCAGCCGAAGGGGGTGCTGTACAGCCACCGCTCCACCGTGATCCACGGCCTGGCGATGCTGCAGAGGGACGTGTTCAACATCGGCGCCATGGACGTGGTGATGCCGGTGGTGCCGATGTTCCACGTGAATGGCTGGGGCATCCCCTATGGCTGCGGCATGGCCGGCGCCTCCATGGTGCTGCCGGGGCCGAAGCTCGACCCGGCCAGCCTGTTCCGGCTGTTCGAGGAGGAGGGCGTCACCTTCTCCGCCGGCGTGCCGACCATCTGGACGGCGCTGCTCGCCTGGCTGCGCGCCGACCCCGCGCGGCGCTTCACGCGGCCACCGCGCCTGGTGGTGGGGGGCACGGCCCTGCCCACCGCGATCAATGCGGGGTTCCGCAAGGAATATGGCCTCGAGATCCTGCATGCCTGGGGCATGACGGAGACGAGCCCGCTCGGCACCACCAATGCCCGGAAGCCGGAGAATGCCGGCTGGGACGAGGACCGGTTCCTCGACTATGCGCGCAAGCAGGGAAGGCCGCTCTTTGGCGTGGCGATCCGCGTGCGGGACGCCGAGGGCAGGGAGATCCCGCATGACGGCGTGGCCTTCGGGGAGCTCGAGGTGCGCGGGCCCTGGATCGCCGGCGCCTACTTCAACCGGCCGGGCGACCCGGCGCACACGCCCGATGGCTGGTTCCGCACCGGCGACGTGGTGACGGTGGACGAGCTCGGCTGCATCGAGATCGTGGATCGCGCCAAGGACGTGATCAAGTCGGGCGGAGAGTGGATCAGCTCCATCACGCTGGAGAACCTGATCATGGGCCACCCGGCGGTGCAGGAGGCGGCGGTGATCGCCATGCATCACCCGAAATGGGATGAGCGGCCGCTGCTGCTGGTGGTGCCGAAGCCGGGAACCAGCCCGAGTCCGGAGGACATCCTGTCCTACTACGAGGGCAAGGTGGCGAAGTGGTGGATCCCGGACGCGGTGGAGTTCGTGGAGAGCCTGCCGCACACCGCGACGGGCAAGCTGTGGAAGGCGGAGCTGAAGGCGCGGTACCGCGAGCGCCAGGCGGGCTGAGCCGCCCGGCGCCGCGGCGCCGCCGGCCCGGGGATCCGGGCCGGCGGTCCCGGCTCAGGCGATCAGGATGTAGCTGCCGATATCCTGCTGGGTCAGCATGATGTCCAGCACCCAGAGGTCATAGCTGTAGTTCGAGGTGGCGACGGTGATGTGGGTGTCCACCTGGCCGGCACCGTTGTGCAGGTCCACGCCGTTCGCCGTGGTCGCGGCGAAGTCGGCGTAGCTGAAGCTCAGCTTGGCGCCATTGGCGATAAGCAGGTCGAGGACGTCGCCATCCGCCTTGCTGAAGTCGGTGACGATGTCCGTGGCTCCGCCATCGGCGCGGGTGACGTGCAGGACGAAGACGTCCGCGCCGGAACCGCCCGTCAGTACGTCGTTGCCATGGCCGCCATCGATCGTGTCGTCACCGGCGCCGCCGCGCAGCGCGTCATTGCCGCTGCCGCCGCTGACCGAGTCGTTGCCCGTGCCGCCATGCAGCAGGTCGTCTCCGGTGTTGCCCTTCAGGGCGTCATTGTCGGCGCCACCCTTGACGATGTCGTTCCCCGTGCCGCCGGCCACGGTGTCGTTGCCCGCACCGCCGCGCACCAGGTCATCCTGGCTGCCGCCCTGGGCCGCATCGTTGCCGGCGCCGCCCAGCACGGTGTCGGGGGCATGACCGCCGCTCACCGCGTCGCTGCCGTCATTGCCGCGCACGATGTCGGTCTGGGCGCCGCCATTCACCGTGTCGTTGCCGGATCCGCCGGTCACGGTGTCGTTGCCGCCGCCGCCATGGACGAGGTCGTTGCCCTCCTGCCCGCGCGCGACGTCGCTGCCGCCGGCGGCGGAGATGGTGTCGCCGGTGTCGTTGTTGGCGCCAGGCGCGCCGCCGATCAGGGTGTCGCTGCCGTCATGCCCGGCCAGGCTGTCGGCGCCATTGCCGCCGAGGAACTTGTCGTCGCCAAGTGCGCCGGTGATGCTGTCGGCACCGCCATTGCCCTCGATCTTGTAGCTGTCGCTGTTGTTGCTCATCGCATTGACGTCGTAGGTGTCCGGGCTCTTCGTCCCGTCCACGTAACCGTCGAAATTCGCCATGGTGCCCTCGCTCCGTATCGCACGCTGCCCGTGCGATTTCGAACATTGGCGAGCGCGCCAAATAAAGGAACGGGTCATCAAAACTGTCACATGACGCTCGCCGGACGCGCGACGTGGAGACGACGCTCCAAAATGATACTCCGGGTTGCGCGCTTGGAAGAGAATCCGGGTGAACTATTGCATGGGACGTCTCGTTACCGGGGCGTTACATCTCAGCGTTGAAATGCGGCCCGGCAGCCTCGCGCCGCGCGCGTAAGAATACAGTATAAGCGTCAGAATCTTCGCGGGATCGTGAAGACCGATGCCCCGACTGGACAGCTAGAAACGATGCCCCTTCATCCTCCTCGGGGTTGTCCTCCCGCTTTCCACTGCCGCCGCAACGACGGCCCGGCCGCCGCCACTCCCGGCGCCCGCCGAGGCTCCCGGCGGCGGCCCCCCCTGGCGACCCCGCCCGCCGCCGACCGGGACGCGGTCTCGCCCCGCGGCCGGCCCTCGGCCCGCCGCGTGGAGCGCGCAGATGGAGGGCTGGTGGAAAGGCGGACATGTCGCCGCTCGCCCGCTGCACAGCCGTAGCTTTCCGGCTGCGGAACGCGCATTGCAGTTCTATGCAATCCGCACCGCACGGCCCGGTTCCCGTGGACTCGCAGTAGAAATGGAGCCATAGGTCCGCCCGCGCCGGCAGCGTGAGCGAAGACCCGCCACCGGCGCTGCTGCACATAGGGGACATTTCGATGAGCGAGACCAAGGAAGCCCGCAAGGCCGCGCGC
>DASQVL010000698.1:0-4762 GCA_035640795.1 Crenalkalicoccus sp.
CCGCGACCTCGCCCGGCCCGGCGGCGCGCCCGGCGAGCATCCTCCTGGTGGAGGACGAGGCGCCGCTGCGCCGCCTCTCGGCGCGGCTGCTGGAACGCGCGGGCCATGCCGTGCGGGCGGTGGATGGCGGCGAAGCGGCGCTCGCCGCGCTGGAGGCCGGGCCCCTGCCGGACGCCGTGGTCAGCGACGTCGCCATGCCGGGGATGGACGGGCTGGCGCTGGCCGCACGGATCCGGGAGCGCTGGCCGGCGCTGCCCGTGCTGCTGGTCTCCGGCTATGCGGAGGGGGCGCTGGGCTGCGACCTCGGCGCCCTCGGCGTGCGGCTGCTGACCAAGCCCTATGCGCCGGAGGCGCTGGCGGCGACCCTGGCGGAGATGCTGGGGGCCGAGGGCCGCTGAGGAGGCGCGCGCCGGCCCTGGCGGGGTGGGGTGCGGCCCGAGGCTTCGAGGAGACGGGGCCCGGTGTTTACTGAATGTTCTTGTTTTCCGGCGCGTGCGCCGGCATATTGTGGGCACGGCACCCCGGGCCGGCGCGATTCGGTTTCGTCCCAGTTTCAAACCCGCGTAACCCGGTGGTAGTGTCGGCGGCGAGACAACCAATGCCGTTGCGCGGACCGGTTGCGGTCCGGAGCGGGCGGGGCAGGGATCCAGGATGGAAAAGGGAAAGGCGCTCGACGCCGCGCTCAGTCAGATCGAGCGCGCCTTCGGCAAGGGCTCCATCATGCGCATGGGGGCCCGCCAGCAGCAGGACGAGGTGGAGGTCATCTCCACCGGCTCGCTCGGCCTCGACATCGCGCTCGGCATCGGCGGGCTGCCGAAGGGCCGGATCGTCGAGATCTACGGGCCGGAAAGCTCGGGCAAGACGACGCTCGCCCTGCACGCGATCGCCGAGGCGCAGAAGAAGGGCGGCACCTGCGCCTTCATCGATGCCGAGCACGCGCTCGACCCGGGCTATGCGAAGAAGCTCGGCGTCGATGTGGACAACCTGCTGATCAGCCAGCCGGATGCGGGCGAGCAGGGGCTCGAGATCGCGGACACGCTGGTGCGCTCCGGCGCCGTTGACGTGCTGGTGGTGGACAGCGTGGCGGCGCTGGTGCCGCGCGCCGAGCTCGAGGGCGAGATGGGCGACAGCCATGTCGGCCTGCACGCGCGACTGATGAGCCAGGCGCTGCGCAAGCTGACCGGCTCCGTCTCCCGCTCCAACACCCTGCTGATCTTCCTGAACCAGATCCGGTTGAAGATCGGCGTGATGTTCGGCAACCCGGAGACGACGACGGGCGGCAATGCGCTGAAATTCTATGCCTCGGTGCGCCTGGAGATCCGCCGTATCGGCTCGATCAAGGACCGCGACACCATCGTCGGCAACCAGACCCGGGTGAAGGTGGTCAAGAACAAGATGGCGCCGCCGTTCCGGCAGGTGGACTTCGACATCATGTATGGCGAGGGCATCTCGAAGACCGGCGAGCTGATCGACCTCGGCGTGAAGGCGAACATCGTCGAGAAGTCGGGCGCCTGGTTCAGCTGCGACGGCCAGCGCATCGGCCAGGGGCGCGAGAACGCGAAGCAGTTCATGCGCGACAACCCGGAGATGGCGGCGAGCGTGGAGCAGCGGGTGCGCGCCCAGGCCGGCATCGTGGCGAATGCCATGCTGGCGGGCGAGGGCGAGGAGGCCGAGGAGGCGCAGGCCGCGGAGTAGGCCCCTTGGCGTGGGCTGGGCTGCGCCAAAAAGGATCAGAAAAAGGTAGGTGGGGGTTTGGGGGAGGAAGTTCCCTTCCTCCCCCAAGGGCCACCCACTCTTCCCTGCTCAGGCCGCCCCGCGGCTCTTCCCCGACGGGTCGTTCGCCGCCTGCCTGCCGAGCGCCGCCGGGTTCACCTCGCGCTCGGCGATCTGGGTCAGCTGCTCGTCGGTATCCTTCTCCTCCTTCAGCGTCTGCGCCATCAGGTCGGCGCACCGGCTCTCGCCCATTGCCTTCAGCAGCGCGGTCAGCGTGCCGTAGGCGGCGATCTCGTAGTGCTCCACCTTCTGGGCGGCGCTGATCAGCGCGGCGTCCAGCACCGGGCCGCGCTCGAACTCGTCCATCAGCTCCTCGCCTTCCTCGACCAGGCCCTCCATCGCCTCGCAGGTCTCGCCCTCGGGTTGGATGCCGAGCTGGCTGGCGGCCTCCTTCAGCCGCTCCACCTGGCGCTCCGTCTCCTTGCGGTGCTGCTCGAAGGCCTGCTTCAGGCTCTGGGTGCTGGCGGCCTGTGCCATCGTGGGCAGCGCCTCCAGGATCTGGGTCTCGGCGCTGTAGGTGTCCTGCAGCACGGTCTGGAGCAGTTGCTTGGCGTCTGCGGCCATGACGTCCTCCGCACGGGGTTGGGGTCGCGAGGGAACGGCCGGGCGGTGGGCGGGGTTGCGCCCGCTGCCCGCAACGTCCCGGGCGGTGGCCTCGACGCGCCGGGGCTTGCGCGCTAACTCCCTGAATAACCGGCAGACGGGGCGCCGGCGGGGGCCGGGACGCCGCCGCCCCCCGGTCAGCACCAGGTCAGGCGCCAGGCGGTGGCAGGGGGCGGGTGGCAGGGACGATGAGCAGCAGCAACGACATCCGCGCCACCTTCCTCGACTATTTCCGCCGCAACGGCCATGCCGTGGTGGAGAGCTCCCCGCTCGTCCCGCGCAACGACCCGACCCTGCTATTCACCAACAGCGGCATGGTCCAGTTCAAGAACGTCTTCACCGGGCAGGAGAAGCGGCCCTACCGCCGCGCCACCACCTCCCAGAAATGCGTGCGCGCGGGTGGCAAGCACAACGACCTGGACAATGTGGGCTACACCGCTCGCCACCACACCTTCTTCGAGATGCTGGGGAATTTCTCCTTCGGCGACTACTTCAAAGACCAGGCCATCGCCTTCGCCTGGGAGCTGGTGACCAGGGATTTCGGCCTGCCGAAGGACAAGCTGCTGGTCACCGTGTTCAGCGAGGATGACGACGCCGCCTCCTACTGGCGGAAGATCGCCGGCCTGCCCGAGGACCGCATCATCCGCATCCCGACCAGCGACAATTTCTGGCGCATGGGGGATACCGGCCCCTGCGGCCCGTGCAGCGAGATCTTCTACGACCACGGCCCCTCCATTCCCGGCGGCCCGCCGGGCAGCCCGGAGGCCGATGGCGACCGGTTCATCGAGATCTGGAACCTGGTCTTCATGCAGTACGAGGAAGGTCCGCCCGGCACCCGCGTGCCTCTGCCGCGGCCATCCATCGATACCGGCATGGGCCTGGAGCGCTTCGCCGCCATCCTGCAGGGCAAGCACGACAACTACGACACGGACACGCTGCGCGCGCTGATCCTGGCCTCCGCCGAGGCGACGGGCCGCGACCCGGACGGGCCCTTCAAGGCGAGCCACCGCGTCGTCGCCGACCACCTGCGCGCGACCGCCTTCCTGATCGCCGACGGCGTGCTGCCCTCCAACGAGGGCCGCGGCTACGTGCTCCGCCGGATCATGCGCCGCGCCATGCGCCACGCCCATCTGATGGGGACGGAGGACCCGGTGATGCACCGGCTGGTGCCGGCGCTGATCCGCCAGATGGGCGCCGCCTATCCCGAGCTGGTGCGCGCCGAGGCGCTGATCACCGAGACCCTGAAATTGGAGGAGGGGCGGTTCCGCAGCCTGCTCGCGCGGGGGCTCGGCCTGCTCGCCGAGGAGACGGGGCGGCTCGGCGAGGGCCAGGCCCTGCCCGGCGAGGTCGCCTTCCGCCTCTACGACACCTACGGCTTTCCGCTCGACCTCACCCAGGACGCGCTGCGCGCCGAGGGTCGCGCCGTGGACGTGGCGGGCTTCGAGGCGGCGATGGCCGCGCAGCGCCAGCGCGCCCGCGCCGCCTGGGCAGGCTCCGGCGAGGCGGCGACCGATGCCGTCTGGTTCGATGTCCGGGAGAAGGTCGGCGCCAGCGAGTTCCTCGGCTACTCGACCGAGACCGCCGAGGGCGAGATCCGGGCCATCATCCGCGACGGCCAGCCGGTCGAGACCGCGCCGGTCGGCGCCGAGGTCGCCGTGGTGCTCAACCAGACGCCCTTCTACGGGGAGAGCGGCGGGCAGGTCGGCGATACCGGCCTGATCTCGGCCGGCGAGGCCTGCCGCATCGTGGTGCGCGACACCCAGAGGAAGCTCGGCGACCTGATCGTCCACCTCGGCACCGTGGCGCATGGCGAGGCCTCGGTCGGCCTCCCCGTGCTGGCCGAGGTGGACCATGCGCGGCGCAGCGCCATCCGCGCCAACCACAGCGGGACCCATCTGCTGCACGAGGCGCTCAGGCGGCGCCTCGGCACCCATGTGTCCCAGAAGGGCTCGCTGAACGCGCCGGACCGCCTGCGCTTCGACGTCTCCCAGCCCACGCCGATGACGCCCGAGGACCTCGCCTGGGTGGAGGGCGAGGTGAATTCGCGGGTGCGTGAGAATGCCGAGGTGGTGACGCGGCTGATGACGCCGGAGGCGGCGGTCGAGGCCGGCGCCATGGCGCTGTTCGGCGAGAAATACGGCGAGGAGGTGCGCGTCGTCGGCATGGGCCATGACGAGGCGGCGACCGAGAAGCAGGGCGTCTACTCGCTCGAGCTCTGCGGCGGCACCCATGTCCGGCGCACCGGCGATATCGGCCTGTTCAAGATCGTCTCCGAGGGCGCGGTCTCCGCCGGGGTCCGGCGCGTCGAGGCGGTGACCGGCGCCGCGGCGCTGGCGCTGGTCGAGGCGGCCGAGGCGCGGCTCGCCGAGGCGGCGGCCGCGCTCCG
>DASQVL010000699.1:0-2053 GCA_035640795.1 Crenalkalicoccus sp.
GAGGCCGAGCAGCGCGCCGAGCAGGGCGAGCGCCGCCGCGCCCGCCAGCGCATCCCACCCGCCCCCCTGCCCGGCGATCAGCGCGGCGAGCAGCAGCGCGAGCAGCCACGCGCCAGCAATGCCCGCTGAGGTTGCGGCGAGGCCAAGCAGCACAGGCCGGAATACCTGCCCGCGGAGGGCCCGCGACTCCGCACGCAGGAATGCGCGCGCGGCGCGATCGGCAGCCGCGGTGGGGGAGGTCATGGCGACAATCTAGGACGTCGGGGCCGGGGCGTCACGCATCTCCCCGGGTTGCGCAACAGTATCGGTTTCGGGCACATCGCTGGCCTGCCGTTGCCCCCAAGCGGAGTTCCCATGCTGCCGAGCCATGGCCGGTACCGATACCTTCCGTGGCCCGAGCGGGCCCGCTGGAGCTGGCCGGGCGGCGCCCGCCTTGCCGTCTATCTGGGCGTCAACCTGGAGCATTTCGGCTTCGGCGAGGGGCTGGGTGCGGAGCTCACCCCGGGCGGCCCACATCCCGACGTGCTGAACTACGCCTGGCGCGACTACGGCAACCGCGTCGGCGCCTGGCGGCTGATCGAGCTGCTCGATACCCTCGCCCTGCCCTGCACCGTGCTGCTGAACGCCGCGATGTACGACCACGCGCCGGAACTGGTCGCCGCGCACCGCACCCGCGGCGACGAGATCGCGGGCCATGGCCGCACGAATGGCGAGCGGCAGGGCGAGCTGCCGGAGGCCTGGGAGCGCTCACTGATCGCCGAGAGCACGGCGGCGATCGCGCGGCAGGAGGGGCGGCCGCCGCGCGGCTGGCTCTCTCCCTGGATCTCGGAGAGCCGCGCGACGCCGGACCTGCTGGCCGAGGCCGGCTACCGTTACACGCTGAACTGGTGCATGGACGACCAGCCCGTGTGGATGACGACGCGGAGCGGCCGGCTGCTCGCCATCCCCTACTCGCAGGAGGTGAACGACGTCCCGGCCATCCTCGCCCGCAAGGACGGGGCGGAGGAATTCGCCGCGATGATCCTCGCCGACCTCAGCGAGCGGCTGGAGCAGGTGGGGCGCGACGGCATTCCGCAGGTGATGGGCATCGCGCTGCACCCCTACATCGTCGGCCAGCCGCACCGGCTGCGCGCGCTGCGCCACGCGCTCGCGGCGCTTGCCACGCGGCGGGGCGCGGTGTGGATCACCACCGCGGGCGCCGTGCTGGACGCCGTGCTGGCGCTGCCCGAAGGCACGGTCCCGGCGAGCTGAGCCTTCTCCCCCGTGCCATGCGCCTGCCGCTTCCCGCCCTGCTGCTGCTCGCCGCCTGCGCCTCGGCGCCCGAGCCGCCTCCGCGCACCGTGGCCAGCGTGGATATCAACCGCTACGCCGGCACCTGGTACGAGATCGCCCGCCTGCCGAACCGGTTCGAGGACGGATCCGGCACGCGCTGCGTCGACACCACCGCGGACTACGCGCCGCAACCGGACGAGACGCTCACGGTGCTCAACCGCTGCCGCAACGCGCTGGCGAATGGCGGGCTGATCGAATCGGAAGGCAGCGCCTACGTGATCCAGGGCAGCAACGGGGCGAAGCTCCGCGTCAGCTTCTTCTGGCCGTTCTATGGCGACTACTGGGTGCTCGGCCTCGATCCCGGCTACAGCTGGGCGGTGGTGGGCACGCCGAACCGGCGCTATCTGTGGATCCTCTCGCGCACGCCGCGCATGGCGGAGGGCGACTACGCCGAGGCGGTGCGCATCGCCGCAGCGCAGGGCTTCGACGTGGCGCGCCTGCAGAGGACGCCGCAGGCGGCGGCGCGACCGGCCGCGGGCTGACCGTGGTCAGCCTACTGCCGGCCACACAAGCGGCCTCAAACGCCGACGCCGCTCCGCGGCTTGGCTTCGCGGCAATTGTGCCGCGGCGGCCATTCGACCGCTCAGCCTGCTACGCAGGCTGCACGTCAGGATTTATGCAGGGCGGTATCATGCCAGGCCGGCGGCAGCCTCCGCCCGACACGATTGCCACCTGCCCCTGCAGCACCGCCGCGCTCATCCCGTGAGCCTCCGCATCGCCC
>DASQVL010000700.1:0-3237 GCA_035640795.1 Crenalkalicoccus sp.
CAACGCGCTGATCGCCCGCGCGGTGGAGGCCCGCGCCTCCGACATCCATCTGGAGCCGACCGAGGACCGGCTCCGCATCCGGCTGCGCGTGGACGGCGTATTGGAGGAGGTGGAGGGCCCGCCGCCCGCCCTCCGCCACGCCGTCGTCAGCCGGATCAAGATCATGGCCAAGCTGAACATCGCGGAGCGGCGCCTGGCGCAGGACGGCCGGCTGCGCTTCGCCGTGCGCGGCAAGGAGGTGGATTTCCGCGTCTCGACGACGCCGGTGATCCATGGCGAGAGCGTGGTGCTCCGCATCCTCGACCGCGGCAGCCTGGTGCTGGAGTTCGAGGCGCTGGGCTTCTCCCCGGACATCCTGCCGCGCTACCGGGAGATCCTGGAGCGGCCGCACGGCATCCTGCTGGTGACGGGTCCCACGGGCAGCGGCAAGACGACCACGCTCTATACCTCGCTGATGGCGCTCAACACGCCGGAGCGGAAGATCCTCACCATCGAGGACCCGATCGAGTACCAGCTGCAGGGCGTCAACCAGACCCAGGTGAAGCCGCAGATCGGCCTCAGCTTCGGCGCGGCGCTGAGGAGCTTCCTGCGGCAGGACCCCGACATCATGATGGTCGGCGAGATCCGCGACCTGGAGACCGCGCAGATCGCGGTGCAGGCGGCGCTGACCGGCCACATGATCCTCTCGACGCTGCACACCAACGATGCGGCGAGCGCGGTGACGCGCCTCCTCGACATGGGCGTCGAGCCCTTCCTGCTGACCTCCACGCTGAACGCCGTGGTCGGCCAGCGCCTGGTCCGCCGGCTCTGCCCGCATTGCCGGCGCGCGGTCACGCCCTCGGCCGAGGCGGTCGCAGCACTCGGCCTCGCCGAATTGGTGCCCGCGGGCGCGCCGCTCCGCCTCTACGAGCCGGTGGGCTGCGAGCACTGCAATGGCGGCTATCGCGGCCGGGCCGCCATCCTCGAGCTGCTGCCGATGAGCGAGCCGATCGCCCGCCTGGTGCTGGCGCGGGCCGAGGCGCGGGCGATCGGCGAGGCGGCGGCGGCCGAGGGCATGCGCACCATGTTCGCCGATGGCATGTTGAAGGCGCTCGCCGGCCTGACCACGGCCGACGAGGTGCTGCGCGTGACGCGGGACGCCTGAGGCGCGGCATGGCCCGCTTCCGCTACCGCGCGGTCGGCCCTGCCGGCGAGGCACTGACGGGTGTGGCCGAGGCGGCGGACCGCGGCGCCGTGCTCGACCAGCTGCGCGCCGCGGGCCTGCTGCCGGTCGAGGCCGAGGAGGGCGATGCGCCGCCGCGGCCCTGGTGGAAGCGGGAGATCCGGCTCTCCCTCGGCAGCCCGTCGGGCGCCGGCCTCGCCTATGCGGTGCAGGAGCTCGGCGTGCTGCTGGATGCCGGCCTCACCCTCGACCGCTCGCTCGCGATCCTCGCGGGGCAGGGGGAGCACAAGGCGCTGCGCCCGGTGCTGGAGGCGGTGCTGGACCGCGTCCGGGGCGGCACGCCGCTCTCGACGGCCATGCGCGACCACCCGAAGGCCTTTCCGCCCGTCGCGGTGGCGCTGGCCGAGGCGGGCGAGGCCTCCGGCCAGCTGCAGGCCGCACTCGCCCGGCTCGGCGACATGCTGCTGCGCGCCGAGCAGCTGAAGGACCAGATCCGCTCGGCGCTGATCTACCCGGCGCTGCTGGTGGTGGCCGCGGCGGGGTCCGTGCTGCTGCTGCTCACCGTCGTCATTCCGCAATTCGAGAGCTTCTTCGAGGGGAGCCGCATCGCCCTGCCGCTGGCGACGCGCCTGGTGATGGGGGCGAGCCGGACGGTGCGCGAGGACGGGCTGCTGCTGATCCTGCTGCTCCTGGGCGCTGGCTTCCTCCTCCGCAAGGCGCTGCGCGGGGCGGGGCGGCGGCGGCGCCTGGATGGGCTCGCGCTGCGCCTGCCCCTGCTCGGGCCGCTGCTCGCGCGCATCGAGACGGCGCGCTTCGCGCGGACGCTGGGCACGCTGATCGAGAACGGCGTGCCGCTGCCCACCGGCCTCGCCATCGCCGGCCGCACCTTCGGCAACAGCGCCATGGCGGAGGCGGTGGAGACCGTGGCGCAGAGCCTGAAGGAGGGCGAGGGCCTGGCCGGGCCGCTGGAGGCGACCGGCCTGATGCCGCCCATCGCCATAACCTTCCTCCGCACCGGGGAGGAGACGGCGCGGCTGGGCGAGATGCTGACCCGCCTCGCCGACGCGCTGGACCGCGAGATCCAGAAGACCTCGCAGCGCCTGCTCGCGCTGCTCGTGCCGGTCATCACCATCCTGCTCGGCGTGGTGGTGGCGACGATCGTCGGCGCTATCCTCACCGCCATGCTCAGTCTGAACGAGCTCGCCAACTGAGATGATGACATTGCGACAGATACTCCGCCGGCCCGTGACGCGCCGGCAGGCCGGCTTCACCCTGCTCGAGCTGCTGGTGGTGCTGACCATCCTCGGCCTGCTCGGCGCCATCGCGGTGCCGCAGGTCCTGCGCTACCTCGGCACCTCGCGCAGCCAGACGGCACGGGTGCAGATCCAGGCCCTCATGTCGGCGCTCGACCTCTACCGGCTTGATGTCGGGCGGTATCCGACGGAGGAGGAGGGGCTGCGCGCGCTGGTGGACCGGCCGGCGACGGCAGCCGGTTGGAACGGGCCCTATCTCAGCCGCCGCAACGGGCTGACCGATCCCTGGGGCGCCGCATACCTTTACCGCGCGCCGGGACGGAACGGGCCGGTGGACGTCTACGCCCTCGGCTCCGACCGGGCGGAGGGCGGCTCGGGCGAGGCGCAGGATGTGGGCAGCTGGCAGTAGAGCGGATCGCGGAGGGGCATCGCCCCGGAGCGTGAATCCGCTCTACCAGGCCGGAAGTGCGGATCGCGGAGGGGCGCCTGCGCCCCGGAGCGTGGATCCGCTCTGCCGAGCCGGAAGTGCGGATCGCGGAGGGCCACCGCCCCGGAGCGTGACGCCGCTCTGCGAAGTCCGCGCCGCGGGCGGCTTCACCCTCATCGAGATGATGGTGGTGCTGGCCGTGATCGCCCTGCTGATGGGCCTCGCCGCGCCCTGGTTCGCCTCCGCCGCCGCCGCGGTGCGCTTCCGCAGCGCGGTCTCCGGCGTGGTCGGCGCATTGCGGGAGGCGCGCGGCACGGCGCTGCGCACCGGCCGGACGGTGGTGCTGGGCTTCGATCCGGCCGGGCGGTCCTTCGGCCTCACCGGCAGCCCGGCCT
>DASQVL010000701.1:0-4153 GCA_035640795.1 Crenalkalicoccus sp.
GAGGCCGAGCAGCGCATCGCGCGGCAGGGCGCCGGGGGCGAGGCCCGCCGGCAGGGCCAGCTCCAGCCCCGCGGCGCGGAGCCGCGGCGTGGCGCCCGCCACCGCCTGGACCGGCAGCAGGTTGATCGGCGGGTCGCCGAACAGCCGCGCGACCGCGACATCGGCGGGCCGGTCGTAGACCTCGTCCGGCGGCGCGTCCTGCACGATGCGGCCTTCGAGCAGCACGGCGACGCGGTGGCCGAGCGCCATCGCCTCCCGGTAGTCCTGCGTCACGTAGATGGCGGCGGCGCCCGAGCGGGCGAGCAGCCGCGGCAGCTCCAGCCGCATCTCGTAGCGCAGCTTGGCGTCCACGTTGCGCAGCGGGTCGTCGAGCAGCAGGCCGCGCGGCTCGGCGGCGAGCGCGCGGGCGAGCGCCGTGCGCTGCTTCTGGCCGTTCGAGAGCTCGCGCGGCGCGTGGTCCAGCACATGGCCGATGCGCAGCAGCGCGGCGACCGCGCCGACGCGCCGGGCGATCTCCTGCTCGGACAGCCGGCGGGCGCGGAGCGGGCTTGCGATGTTCTCCCGCGCCGGGAGGTGCGGGTAGAGGGCGAAATTCTGGAAGGCCATGCCGAGGCCGCGCGCCTCCGGCGGCAGCAGGCTGACATCGCGGCCGGCGACGCGCACCTCGCCCGCCGCCGGCTCGAGCCCGGCGACGGCGCGCAGCAGCACGGTCTTGCCGGCGCCGGAGGGACCGAACAGCACGACGGTCTCGCCCGGCGCGACGGCGAGGTCCACGCCGCGCAGCACCTGGTGCCGGCCGAAGGCGGCGGTGAGGCCGCGGATGACGAGGCCTTCCGAGCCGCTCACCCCTTCACCGCCCCGAGGCTCAGCCCCTCCACCAGCCAGCGCTGCGCATAGAGGGCGAGGGCGAGGGTGGGCAGGATGGAGAGCACGATCGCCGCCGCGATCTGCCCGTACTGGATGCCGGAGGCGGTGACGAAGGCCAGCGCCCCGACCGTGACCGGCTGCTTGTCGGCCGAGGCGAGGATGAGGGCGAAGACGAAGTTGTTCCAGGCGAAGATGAAGGCGAGCAGCCCGGCCGCGGCGATGCCCGGCATGGCGAGCGGGATGGCGATGCGGCGGAAGCCCGACCACCAAGAATGCCCGTCCAGCCGGTAGGCATTCTCTACCTCCGCCCCGGCTTCCTCGAAATGCGAGCGCACGATCCAGAGGACGAGGGGCAGGCAGATCAGCTGGTACACCCAGACCAGGCCGACATAGGTGTCCGCCAGGCCGAGCTGGGTGAAGTAGAGCGAGAGCGGCAGCAGCACGAGCAGCGGCGGGGCGAAGCGGAAGGAGAGCAGGGTGAAGGCGATATCCTCGCCGAGCCGGAAGTGGAAGCGCGCGAAGGCATAGGCCGCCGGCACGCCGAGCAGCAGCGAGAGCGCGACGGAAAGGCCCGCGAGCAGCACGGAATTGCCGAGGTTGCGGAGGAAGGTCACCTGCAGCGTGCCCGCTGCCGTCTCCATCGTCCCGGTCAGCAGCGCCGCGTAGTTGGCGAGCGTCGGCGTGAAGGAGAGGCTCGGCGGCAGGCGCAGGATGGTCTCGTTCGTCTGGAAGGACATCAGCAGGATCCAGGCGATCGGGAACAGGAAGAACACCAGCACCAGCGCGAGGGCGAGGCCGCGGAGGAGGCGGAGCGCGAGGTCAGGCATGGGCGCGCGCCCCCTGCCGCAGCCGCATCCACTGGCGGATGAAGAGGCGCGAGAGCGCGTAGGTGACGGCCCAGAGCACGACGAGCAGCGCCGCCGAACGCCCGACATTGGTGTACTGGAAGAACTCCAGATAGGCCTGCACCTGGAAGACCATCAGCGCATCCCCCGGGCCGCCCTGGGTCATGGCGTAGACGATGTCGAATTGCTGGATGGAATCGAGCGTGCGGAACAGCGTCGCCGTCAGCAGGAAGGGGGCGAGCATGGGCAGGGTGACGCGCAGCAGCACGAAATGGGCGGGCACGCCATCCAGCCGCGCCGCCTCGAAGGGCTGCGGCGGCAGGGAACGGAGCCCCGCGAGCAGCAGGATCACCATGAAGGGCGTGTAGACCCAGACATCCACCAGCACGACGGTGAACATGGCGGAAGAGGGGTCGGAGGCCCAGCGGAACTCGCCCGCGCCGAGCTGCGACGCCACCCAGGCGAGCACGCCGAAGCCCGGATTCGTCATCAGCTTCCACATGAGAGAGGCGAGCGCGGGCGCCGTCATCAGCGGCAGCAGCAGCACCACCGCCGCGGCGTCGTTCACCCGCGTCCGCCGCCAGAGCAGCAGCGCGATGGCGAGGCCGAGCAGCAGCTCCACCCCGACCGTCGCCAGGGTGAACACCGCCGAGACGCGCAGCGTGTTCCAGAAGGCCGGGTCGCCCAGGAATTCGATGTAGTGCTCCGCGCCGATGAAGCCGCGCGTGAAGGGCATGGCGAGGTTGTAGCGCTGCAGGCTGTACCAGAGCGCGGTGACGAAGGGCACGAGGATGCCGATGCACACCAGCAGCGCCGGCAGGCTGAGCAGGTAGGGCAGCCAGGCGCCGGCGCGGTGCGACCGGCGCCTTGTCGCCGCCGCGGGCAGGGGAAGGGTGGGTGCGCTCTCGCCCATGGTGCGCGCGCGGCGGGGCGCGGCGGCGTGTCGCGCCCCCGCCGCCTCAGCCGACGCCGGCCTGGCGGAGCTGGCGGTTCACGCTCTCGGCCAGGCGGTCGAGGCCCTCGTCAACCGGCACCTCCTTCGCCACCATTCGCTGCAGCGCCGCCGCCCATTCGGTCGTCAGGTTGAAGAAGAGCGGCTGCGGGGTGAAGTAGATCTTGGAGCCCGGCGCCGAGGCCTCGTACTGCTCGAGATAGCCGGGGTAGGACCGCGCGATGCGCGCGCGGAACTCCTCGTCCTTCCAGACGCTGGCGCGCACCGGATTCACGAAGTCCATCTTCCGCGCGCCGAACAGGTCGTGCTCGGTGCCGGAGGCCCACTGCATGAAGGCCCAGGCCGCGTCCTTCTGGCGGGAGAAGCTCGACATGGCCAGCGACCAGATCCAGACATTGGGCGTCGGCGCCTGCGCCGCCGGGTTCGGCTTGAAGGCGGCGTAGGCGATGTTGCCGCGCTCGCGGTTGTCGCCACCATTCATGAAATAGCCGAGGATGTCGGCGTCGTAGATCATGGCCGACGCCCCGGCGCCGAGGTCGGTGCCCACCTGGTACCAGGTGTAGGTCGCCCAGTTCTTCGGCCCGCCATTCTGGATCATCTGCACCCAGAGCCGGTGGAACTCCTTCGACTGCGGCGTCGCCATCGCCGCGCGCAGCTTGCCGCCCTCCACCGTGAAGTCGCGCTGGCCGTAATTGGCGTAGCCCGAGAGGAAGCCCGGGTGGATGGTCGCCCAGGAGCGGCTGCCGCGCACGCCGATGCCGTAGGGCTGCCCGCCGCTGTCCCGGCTGATCTTCGCCGCGGCCTCGACGAGCTCCGGCAGGCTCTGCGGCACGCGGACGCCCATCCTCTCCAGCATGCGGCGGTTGTAGGAAAGGTTGTTGAGCTCGAAGCCCCAGGGGATCGCCCACTGCTTGGCGCCCGGCCCGCCGAGCTCGGCGCCGGGCTGGCCGGACCAGGCGGTGGAGGCGCGCAGGTTCGGCAGCACGTCCTCCCAGTTGTAGTTGGGCGCGGTGCGCGCGGGGTCCTTGATGTATTCGTTGAGGTCCACGAGCCAGCCCGCCGGGCCGTATTGCCAGGTCTGGTAGGCGCCGGTCATGAAGGCGTCGTACTCGGCCGAGCGCGCGGAGAGCGCGGCGGTGACGCGATCGAAATACACGTCCTCGGGGAAGATGTCGTAGGTGACGTTCATGCCCGTCAGCTGCTTGAAGTGGTCGAGGTCGGCGACCATCGCGTCGGTGTAGGGGTGCTTGTTCAGCAGCAGCTTGATCGAGCGGCCGCGGTACCGGCCCCAGTCGAAGCCCTGCGCCAGGGCGCGCGTGGAGGCGGCATTGAGCGCCGCCGCCGCCGCACCCGCGCCGAGCCCGAGGGCCGCCATGCGGCGAGCCGCCTCGCGCCGGCCGGTGCGGCCGCCGAGCAGCGCCTCGCAGAGATCCCGTGCCTTGCCGGTCATGCCGTTCTCCTCCCTTTCGTCCGCGCCGCGGGCTTCGCC
>DASQVL010000702.1:0-2917 GCA_035640795.1 Crenalkalicoccus sp.
GTGCCTCCCCGTCAGGCAATTTCCGAGACCGTGGCGACGACGCCCATGCCGCCCTCCCGCACGGAGCATAGCCAGCGCGCCCGCAGCGTGTCGAGCCGCGCGATGCCGCGGCCACTAACTGACTGGATGGTCTGTATTGACGCGCCGCGCAGGCCGGGCGCACGATGCGGGTCGCAGGCGCGGGCCAGCAATCCGCGCGGCGCAGCAGGAGACCGCGCATGAGCGCCGTGGCCCGCCATCCCCGCCCGCCCGAGCTCGAGGGCGTGCCACTCGAGGAGATCATGGCGCGCTACGTCGCCCGCTTCCGCGACCGCGTGCCGGACTGGGCGGCCTTCGAGGACGCGAAGGTCGAGGGCTTCCGGCGCGCCCAGCACCGCTTCATCGGCGGCGGCGGCAGCGGCAAGCACGCCGACCCGAAGGCGATCCCCGCCCGCGGCTTCACCCTCAGCGTCATGTTCGTCCAGCCCGGCCAGGGCAATGCCGCCCACACGCATGAGGTGGAGGAGGTCTTCTTCGTCCTGCAGGGCCTGCTCACCGTCTTCGTCGAGGACGAGGCCGGCAACCGCCTCACCACGCGCCTCGGCCCCTGGGAGTGCATTGCCTGCCCGCCCGGCGTCATCCATGGCTATGTGAATGACAGCCTGGAGCCGGTCTATTTCCAGGTGATGCTCGGCCGCGGCAAGCCGGAGACGATGGGCTATGCCGACCCCGGCCTGTACGGCCGCCGCGACGCCCATCTCCGCCCCGGTGACGTCTGAGGCGCGGCCCGGCGGGGAGGCGCCGATGACCGCATCCGCCCCGCGCATCGTGGCGCTGGAGGAGCACTACGCCGACCCGGAGCTGCTGGCGGAGTTCGGCGCGGAGGACCTGCCGCCGCCGCCGCTCCGCGCGCAGCTGCTCGACCTCGCCGAGGGCCGGCTGCGCGCGATGGACGAGGCCGGCATCGAGCTGCAGGTGCTCTCCCACACTGCCCCGGCCACGCAGAAGATGGAGGCCGCGGCGGCGGTGCGCCTGGCGCGCCGCGCCAATGACCGGCTGCAGCGCGTGGTGGAGGCGCATCCGACGCGCTTCGCCGCCTTCGCCATCCTGCCCACGCCGGATCCCGAGGCCGCGGCCGCCGAGCTGGAGCGCGCCGTGCGCGGCCACGGCTTCAAGGGCGCGATCGTGCACGGCCTGACCAACGGCGCCTTCCTGGACGAGCGGCGCTTCTGGCCCATCCTTGCCGCCGCGGAGGCGCTGGAGGTGCCGATCTACCTGCATCCCGCGCAGCCGAGCCCGGCGGTCACCGCTGCCTACTACCAGGACTATGCGGCCGATTTCCCGGCACTGCTGCGCGCCGGCTGGGGCTTCACGGTGGAGGCCGCGACCCAGGCCATACGCCTGGTGCTGAGCGGCGCGCTGGAGGCGCATCCGCGGCTCAGGCTGATCCTTGGCCATATGGGGGAGGCGTTGCCCTTCCTGCTCTGGCGCACCGACCAGGCGCTCTCCCGCGCCGGCAACCGGCTGCTCGCCTTCCGCGAGGCATTCGCGCGGCATTTCTGGGTGACCACCAGCGGCAATTTCTCCACGCCCGCCCTGCTCTGCACGATGCTGGAACTCGGTCTGGACCGCGTACTCTTCTCGGTGGACTGGCCCTTCGTGGACAACCGCGCCGGGGTGGACTGGCTGCGCGCCGCGCCGCTCAGCGAGGCGGACCGCGCGAAGGTGTTTGCCGGCAATGCGTGCCGGCTGCTCGGACTTGGGTGAGGCGATGAAGCTGCCGCGATTCGACTACGCCGCCCCGGCCAGCCTGGCCGAGGCGGTGGCGCTGCTGGCGGCTTCGGGCGGCACCGCCCGGCCGGTCGCCGGCGGGCAGACCCTGGTGCCGATCCTCGCCTTCCGCATGGCCGCGCCCGGCCTGCTCGTGGATCTCCGCAAGGTGCCGGGGCTCGACCGGATCGGCATCGGGCCGGAGGGCGTGCTGCTCGGCGCGCGCGTGCGCTGGTGCGACATCGAGACCGATCCGCGCCTCGTCCTCGCGCATCCGCTGCTGGTCGCGGCTGTCGCGCATGTCGCGCACCACCAGATCCGCCAGCGCGGCACGGTGGGCGGCAGCCTGGCGCATGCCGACCCCGCGGCGGAGCTGCCGGGCATCGCCGTGACCTGCGACGCGACGCTGCACCTGGAAGGACCGGGCGGCGGCCGCCGCGTCCCGGCGGCCGCCTTCTTCCGCGGCCCGCTCGAGACGGCGCTGGCGCCCGACGAGCTGGTCACCGCCATCGCCTTCCCGCCCTGGCCGCCGGCGCGGTGCTGGGGCTTCGAGGAGCTGGCGCGGCGGCAGGGCGACTTCGCGCTGGCCGGCATCGCGCTGCACTACGATCTCAGGGACGGGCGTGCGGCGGAGGTCCGCATCGGCGTGATCGGCGCCTGCACCCGCCCGCACCGCATCCCGGAGGCGGAGGCGATACTCGAGGGCCAAAGGGTGACGCCGGCGCTCGCCGAAGCAGTGGGCCGGGCGGTGGCGGGCGCGGTCAGCCCGCCGGAGGACATCCACGCAAGCGCCGCCTATCGTCGGAACCTCGCCGGCACGCTGGCCGAACGCGCCGTGCTTGCCGCCATGGCGCGGGAGGAGGTACGGGCATGACGGCCTTCCAGCTCACCGTGAACGGAGAGCCACGCGCGGCGGAGGTTGAGCCGCGCACCACGCTCGCCGACTATCTGCGTGGCGAGCTCCGGCTGACCGGCACGCATGTCGGCTGCGCCCACGGCGTCTGCGGGGCCTGCACCGTGCTGCTGGACGGCCGCCCGGTGCGCGCCTGCCTGATGCTCGCCGTTCAGGCCGAGGGCGCGGCGGTGGTGACGATCGAGGGCCTGTCGGACGATGCCGCGCTCACCCCGCTGCAGGCGGCCTTTCGCCGGCACGGCGCGGTGCAGTGCG
>DASQVL010000703.1:0-2597 GCA_035640795.1 Crenalkalicoccus sp.
GCCGACCGGCGTGATGTCCCGCTCCGTGTCGTAGGGCAGGCGCGCGCCCATCAGCCCGGGATTGGTGAGCAGCGCCAGGTCCATCATGCCGATGGTGTAGCCATCCGGCGGCGCGGTCACGACGAGCTGCGTCCCAGGGACCGAGGCGCCGCCGCCATGGTTCTCCATGGCGAAGGACTGGCCGCTCGCCGCGGCAGCGCGCTGCGCCAGCAGGCGCGCGACGATATCGGTGCCGCCGCCCGGCGCGTAGGGGACGATGACGCGCACCGCACGGGCCGGGAAGGACGCCGCCCGCGAAGCTGACGGGGCAAGCGCGGCGAGGGCGAGGAGGGCGCGCCGCCGTGTCACGGCGCGGGCTGCGCCGCCGGGCGCGCATGGCTGGTTGCCGCGGCCGGACAAGGCCGTCCTCCCACCGCCATCCTGCGAATGTGGGGGCGGCCCGGCCGCGGCGGCGGGCGCGCCTCAAATGGCCGGGATCGGGGCGGCGGCGCCAGGAACCGTTCTACGTCCTTGCTTTCAGGGCATTCTCACCCGTTCAGCCGGTTCCACCTGAGCGGGATCTGCTCTCGGCCCCCGCCCGCCACCCGTTGAACGGGTCGCGGCAGAAGGCCCGGTAGTCGCTGGTGATCTCCACCCCCGCCCCGATGTCCTCGGCCGCCACCGTCAGGTCCGGCGTGTCCACCGTGTTCGGCGTGTCGGAATGGTTGATGAAGCGCGCATCGTCCAGGCAGATGACCCAGCGCCGCTCGCCCTCGATCGGGACGTAGCCATAGACCTCGACGAAGCGGCGCAGCAGCGCCTCCTCCGGCAACTCGGCCAGCACGCGATCGAGCCCCGGGTCGAAGCGCCAGATCACCGTGCCGGCCCGCACGAAGCTCTTCGCGAACAGGCCGAGACCGGCCCCGGCAATGCGGCTCGAGGCAAGATAGGTCGGAATTCGCAGCATCGGGACCCGGTATCACGAGAGGCGAGGGAAACGCGCCGCCCATACACGCCGGCAGGCGCGCCGTCCCTATACTGATCCGCCATGTCGATGGGGAGGATGCGATGCGGGTCACCCGGCGGACGCTCGGGCTGCTGGCGGCCGCGACGGCGCTGCGGGCGGGGGGTGCCGGCGCGGCCGGCTGGCCGGACCACGCGGTGCGCGTCGTCGTCCCCTACTCCCCCGGCGGCGGGGCGGACACGGTGGCGCGCATCCTGTTCGGCAAGCTCGGCGAGCTGCTCAGCGCCTCCTTCGTCATCGAGAACCGCGGCGGTGGCGCCGGCACCATCGGCGCCGCTGTCGCCGCCCAGGCGCCGCCGGACGGCTACACGCTGCTGCACGACGCCACCGCCTTCTCGGTGAACCCGACGCTGTTCGAGCGCCTGCCCTATGACAGCGCGCGCGACTTCCGCCCGGTTTTCCTGGCCGCGCTCGTGCCGAACCTGCTGCTGGTGCACCCCTCCGTCCCGGTGGGAACGGTGGCCGAGGTGATCGCGCTGGCGAAGGCGACGCCAGGGGGGCTCGACTGGGCGTCCTCCGGCAACGGCACGGTGCAGCACATGGCGCTCGAGCTCTTCGCCCGCGCCGCCGAGATCCGGCTGAACCACATCCCCTATCGCGGCGGCGGGCCGGCGCTGGCCGACCTGATCGCGGGAAACGTGAAGTTCTTCTTCTCCAACGCCTCCTCCTCCACCGGCCATGTGCAGGCGGGGCGGGTGCGGGCCATCGCGCATACCGGCGCCGGGCGGCTGCGCGCCTTCCCGGAGCTGCCGCCGGTGAGCGACACCCTGCCGGGCTTCGAGGCCTATGAGTGGAACGGCGTGTTCACCCCGGCCGGCGCGCCGGACGCGGTGGTGGAGCGGCTGAGCCGCGCGCTGAACCAGGCGATCGCCGACCCGGGCGTGGCGGAGCGGCTGGCCGGGCTGAATGTCGAGACGCGCCCGAACACCCCCGCGGAGTTCGCGGCCTATGTGGCGGCGGAGACGGCGAAGTGGGGGCGGGTGGTGCGGGAGGCGGGGATCCGGCCAGACTGAGGGCGGGCGCCGGGCCAGGCTGCGCGCATTCCTGCGCCCGGCCCCGCATGCGGGACATGCGAGCTCAGCCAGGAGGGAGGCTTGCAGGGGAGGAATCCCGTTCTCCCCAAGGGCAGCCCGCCCGCCCCTTCGGCCGGCGCCATCCGGCGAATGGTCTGCCCCGGCCCCGCGGCGCAGATACCAGATCCCCGGAGGCTCCACCCATGACCACGTCGCCCAACCCCCTCTCTGCCCTCTCCGACCAGATCGCCGCCCTCGCCGCCGCTGGCGCCGCCTGCACCGCCGCCGTCCATGGCCGGGACGGCCGCGCCCTCAGCGGCCTGCTCTGGGCCGAAGGCCTGATCCTCACCGCCGAGGAGGCGCTGGAGCGCGACGACGACCTCGCCGTCACCCTGCCCGATGGCCGCCAGGTCCCGGCGACCCTCGCCGGCCGCGATCCCGGCACCGACCTCGCCCTGCTGCGCGCCGAGACCGGCCCGGTCACCCCCCTGCCGCTGGCGCCGGCCGAGGCGCTGAAGCCCGGCCACCTGGTGCTCGCGGTCGGCCGCGGCCCCTACGGGCCGATCGCCACCCTCGGCACC
>DASQVL010000704.1:0-7032 GCA_035640795.1 Crenalkalicoccus sp.
GGGAGGAAGAGAACTTCCTCCCCCAAACCCCCGCCATCCTTCTTCTCATCCTCTCTCCGCGGCGCTTGCCCGGGCCGACTGGAAGACGCCCAGCCAAGCTGTTTCCTGGTCCGGCCCGGGCCCGCCTCTAGTGTCCTGCCCGCGAAGTTCGCTGCTTCAGCAGCGAGCGGAGAGGACCAGCAGGCCACTGAAAACAAAGGCTAGTGGACCGAGAACGAAGTCCGAAGGACTTCGGAATCGGGACACTAGGACGCCCGCACCGGCACCTCCGCGGCGCCGAACTCCGCGCAGGCCAGGATGTGCCGCGCCAGCGCCGTCCCCACCGGCGTCACCCGCCCCATCAGCAGCTCGATGGTGAACTCCGGCAGTGCCGGCAGCCCCTCGGCCGGCCCCAGCATGCGAAGGCCGGGCGGCAGCGGCCCCGGCAGCCCCACCGTGACCGCCAGGCCGGCCAGCGTCGGCGCCAGCGTCCCGGCCTGGGAGGTGCTGGTATAGGCCATCCGCCAGGGGATGCCGGCCGCGTCCAGCGCCGCCGTCGCCGCGCGATGCCAGAGGCAGCCAGGCCGAGCCAGCGCCAGCGGCAGCGGCGTGCGCGCCGCCGTCGCGTGCAGCGCCGAGCCGATCCAGGCGAGCGGCCCCCGCCACAGCGTCCGCCCGACATGGCCCGGCGGTTCGTTCCCGCCCGAGAGCAGCGTCAGGTCGAGCTCGTCATCCACCAGCCGCTCGGCGAGCTCGTGCGAGGGCGCGCAGACCACCTCCACCTCGACCGCCGGATGCGTCTCCGAGAAGCGGGCAAGGATGCCGGGCAGCCAGCCGAGCGCATAGTCGTCCGGCGAGCCGAGCCGGACCGCGCCCGCCACCTCCGGCGTGCGGAAGCTCGCCAGGATCTCGTCGTTCAGCGCGAGCAGCTGGCGCGCCCGCTCGTGCAGCCAGCGCCCATGCGGCGTCGGTTCCACCCCGCGCGGGCCGCGGCGGAGCAGCGGCTGGCCGAGCGTCTCCTCGAGCCTGCGGATCTGCATGGAGACAGCGGACTGGGTGCGGCCCACCGCCTGGGCGGCGCGGGTGAAGCTGCCGCCTTCCACGATCAGCACGAAGCTTCGCAGCAGGTCGGGGTCGAGGCCCGGCGGCAGGCCGCAGGGGCCGGGGCGGGGCAGGCCCGGGGCGGCGCCCGGTGCCTCGGTCGCGCTGTCCAGCATGGATCAAGATATCAACGCCATTGATATCTGACGTCAATGCAATTCGTTTTCCTTATGCTGCTGCCGCGCCGATCATGGTCTCGCGCCAGGGCACGGACCGGATGGTCCGGCAACCGGCCCGGCCACCATCGTGGACCCAAGAGGAGGTCCCAGCCATGTCGCTGACTGCAACCCTGCTCCTCGCCCTCGGCTTCCTGCGCGCCGCCGCGCCGCGCCCGCGCCGCGGGGTCCGGGAGATGCTTGCCGTCCTCGCCTCCCGCCGCCTTCTCGCACGGCTCGACGACCGCATGCTGAAGGACATCGGGATCAGCCGGGCGGACGCGCTGGCGGAGGCGCGGCGGGTGCCCTGGGATCTCGGACCGCGAGGCTGAGCGGGGAATCTCGACCTATGCGCGCATTTCGTTAAAATTCGTTGATCCCGGCGGCCGCTCCGGCGCGCAGCGGCCGCTTCGCGCTATCATCGTTCCGGTGGCAATCATCTCCGCCGGACACGAGGGCAGCTTGCCCGCCGGGGCGGGCGCTCCCTCTGCCGGGGCGCCGGCGCGCCGGCTGGCCGCCCTGCTGCTCGCCGACATCGCCGGCTACACGCGGCTGATGGAGCGGGCGGAGGACGCCACTCACACCCGCATGATGCGGCTGATGCGGGAGGTGGTGCAGCCCGCCCTCGCCGCTGAAGCCGGGCAGATCGTCAAGCACACCGGCGACGGCTTCCTGGCGATCTTCGCCAGCGTGGTTGCCGCCGCGCGTGCCGCGCTCGCCATCCAGTCCACCGTGCTGGCGATGATGCGCGACCTGCCGGCGCACGAGGCCATGCTGTTCCGCATGGGCCTCAACCTCGCCGACGTGATCGTCGAGGTGGAGGACGTGTTCGGCGACGGCGTGAACGTCGCCGCCCGGTTGCAGAGCTATGCCGAGCCGGGCGGCCTCATCGTCTCCAGCGCGGTCGCCGAGGCGATCGCCGGCCAGGTGGCCGCCCAGGTCACCGATATCGGCGACTTCTACCCGAAGAATCTCAGCCGGCCGATCCGCGCCTTCGCGGTCCGCCCGCTCGGCGCGCCGGGGGCGCCGGCGGCGCCGCGCAGCAGCCTGGCCGAGCATCCCTCGATCGCCGTGCTGCCCTTCCGCCATGCCGGGCGCGGCGAGGACGCCTACCTGGCCGAGGGGCTGATCGAGGGCGTCATCCACGTGCTCTCCGGCCTCGATGGGCTCCTCGTCATCTCGCACGGCTCGACGCATGGCTACGCCAAGCGCCGGCCCGATGTGCGCGAGGTGGGGCGGGAGCTCGGCGTGCGCTACGTGCTCTCGGGCAGCGTGCACCGCTCCGGCGACCGCTTGCGCATCTTCACCGAGCTGAACGATGCCGAGAGCGGCGCGGTCGCCAGCAGCCACCGCTACGATGGCGCGCTCGCCGAGCTGTTCGAGCTGCAGGACAAGATCTCCGCCGGCGCGGTCGCCACCATCGCGCCGCACATCCGGGAGCGGGAGCTGCAGCGGGCCCGGCGCAAGCCGCCCGAGACGCTGACCGCCTACGACCTGCTGTTGCGCGCCGTGGACCTGATGCTCCGGCTCGAGGTGCAGGATTTCGACCGGGCGCGCGGCCTGCTGCAGCGGGCGATCGCCGAGGATCCGGGCTACGCCCCGGCCTGGGCCTATGCCGCCTACTGGCACATGCTGCGCATCGGCCAGGGCCTCTCGCCGGACCTTCCCGCCGACAACGCGGAGGCGCTGCGCTGCGCGACGGCGGCGCTGCAGCGCGACGAGGGCTATGCGCTGGCGCTCGCCATCCGCGGCCACATGCTCTCCTTCCTGGAGCGCGACTTCCAGGGTGCCGCGGCGCTGCTCGATCGCGCGCTGGAATCGGGGCCGAATGTCGCGCTCGCCTGGTCCTTCGCGAGTGCCACCAGCGGCTATCTCGGCGACGGGCCGGCGGCGGTGCAGCGGGCGGAGCGCGCGCTGCGCCTCTCGCCGCGCGACCCCTTCGCCTTCCGCCACGAGCACATGCTGAGCCAGGCCCACTACATCAACGGCGACATGACGCGGGCGGCGGAGTGGGGCGAGCGCGCGGCGCGCCGCAACCCGCGCATGACGTCGAACCTGCGCACCCTGATCGCGGCGCTGACGGCGCTGGGGCGGGAGGAGCGGGCGCGCGAGGTGGCGGCGCAGTTCATGGTGGTGGAGCCGGGCTTCCGCATCGGGCCGTGGTCGGCGCGCACACCGCTGCACGGCGCGCTGCTGGAGGGGTTCGTGGCGCGGCTGCGTGCGGCGGGGCTGCCGGACTGAGGATTTCGGACTGAGGATTTCACTTCTGCACCCGCAACGGTATGAGTGGGCTTGGGGCGTAGCCGGCGGGGGCATGGGCATGGCGGGCAGCAACGAGGGGAATGAGGGCAACGAGGGGAACTTCGGCAATTTCGGCCGATCGGGCCGGGGCGGCGGCGGGGATGGCGGCGTCAGCGTGCTGCCGGACCGGGTGGACCTGCCTTTCGTCACCATGCGGGCGGCGGAGCCCGGCGGGGCCGGCGGCCGGGAGCCGATCGACCAGCAGACGACCTCCGGCCTGACCTGGAAGGACCGTCATTGGGACGGCCGCTGGGCGGCTTGGCTGACCCTCGCCGACTTCGCGTCGCAGAACAAGCTGGCCGGCATGCCCGGCGCCCCCGCCGACGCGATCAACGTCATCACCCTGCAGGTGGCGCAACAGCGGGCCGGCGTCGCTTCCGTGGACGATGAGCTGCGGAGGCTCGTCAAGATGGCGACCGACGAGCGGGCCGACGCGCTCGGCGAGATCGTCGCGCAGTACGAGGGCTTCGTGGACTACTTCATGGCGGCGATGACCATCTCGCCGCGCTCGCATCCCGCGACCTGCCAGCTGCTCCATGTCGGCAGCCTGGTCGGCGCCTACGTTTCCATGTACTTCAAGGGGCAGGTCGCGCGCATCCGGCCCAGCCAGCTCCTGCCGGCGCTGCTGCCGCCGGTGCCGGTGCCGGGACATCCGAGCTTCCCGAGCGGGCATGCCACCCAGGCGCATCTGATGCAGCTCTGCGTCGCCGGCCTCATGCCGCGCAGCAAGGTCGCTGCCACCGCGGCGCTGGCGCCCGACCCCGATCTCGCGCTCGTCGCGCTCGCCGACCGCATCGCGCAGAACCGGGAGATCGCCGGCCTGCACTACCCGAGCGACACCGCCGCCGGAGGCGCGCTGGCCGACACGATCTGGGCCAAGCTCAGCGCCGTCCCGCGCGTCGTCACCCTCCGCGACAATGCCGTCAAGGAATGGCAATGAGCGGCACCGCCGACCCGCCGCTCGGCCACGCGCCGCCCGCCGCCTCCGCGCTGGACTTCGAGACGGTGGACGACGCCACGCTGCTGGCGAACTTCCTCCCGCCGCGGCCGGATGCCCCCTGCTCCTTCCGGGTCTGGCACCGGCTGTTCGAGGGCGCGCCGGCGCTGCAATTCGTGAATCCGCAGCTCATGCCCGTGCCGGGGCCGCCCTCGCCAGGGGTTTCGTCCGGCCCGCCGCCCCCACCGCCTGGCCAGCCGGGGCGCCCGAGAGCGGTGCTCCGCGGCGCGAGCTTCGCCACGGAGGATGACGAGCCGGACGAGCCCGGCCCGCCCGGCCCCCGCCAGGGCCATCTCGGCTCGAGCAGCAACTGGTCGGGCGCCGCGCTGCGCCCGAATGGGGGCGAGCGCTTCCGCCAGGTCTCCGCGCAATGGACGACGCCTTCGGTGATGCCCGGCCAGCGCAACGGGCCCTGGGTCTGCTCGACCTGGATCGGCCTCGGCGGGCTGATGGGCTGGATGAGCTCCATGCCGCAGATGGGCACCACCCAGGTCAGCCGCCAGCAGCCGGAGCCGCTGCCTTGCTACGCCTGGGTGCAGTGGTGGCTCTCGGACCGCGAGGTGCAGGCACCGCAGCGGATCGCCGGCATCCCGCTCGACTTCGGGAACGGGGTCATGTGCTACGTCGCGCTGCACCAGCCGGGGCCCGACCCGGACTCCCAGCGCGCCATCTTCACCCTGCGCAAGGCGGGGACGCCGCTGATCACGAGCTTCGCCCTGCAGGCCCCGCTGCACAACCGCAAGCGCTGGCCGACCGGCGGTGAATCGGCGGAGTGGATCCTGGAGCGGCCGAAGGCCCTGTTCGACGACGGGGACGTCAAGGAGAAGAAGCTCTACTGGCTGCCGAGCTTCGGCAGCTTCGTCTTCGAGGACGTCTCCTCGGAGGCCGCGCCGCCGGGCGGCCAGGGCTGCACCCAGCGCCTGCTGGTCTCGCCGCGGCTGATCCGCATGAAGCGCCGGCGCCCGCGGCAGAACCGCACGGAGTACCTGACGACGGTGCGGGCGGAGACGGCGACGCGGCTGGTGATCAAGAACATCGGATAGGCGCACACCGGCCCGACCGTGCCTGTGTGCATACCCGGCGCGATCGCCGAGCCCGCCGCGCAGCCCCGGGCCGCCATGGCAGCCCGGGGCACGGCGCCTTACCCCTCCAGCGTCGCGTCCAGCGTGATCTCGGCGTTCAGCACCTTGGAGACGGGGCAGCCCGCCTTCGCCGCGGCGGCCAGCCGGTCGAACTCCTCCTTCGACACGCCCGGCACCTTGGCCCGCAGGGTCAGCGCCACCGCCTTGATGGTCCAGCCGCCGCCTTCCTGCTCCATGGTCAGCCGCGCCTCGGTGTCCATGCGCTCCGCCGTGTGGCCCGCGCCCTGCAGCTGGAATGCCAAGGCCATGGTGAAGCAGCCGGCATGCGCGGCGGCGATCAGCTCTTCCGGGTTCGTGCCCTTGGCGTCGCCGAAGCGGGTGTTGAAGCCGTAGGGCGTGCCGCTGAGCACGCCGCTCTGCGTCGTCAGCGTACCCTTGCCGTCCTTGCCGTTGCCCTGCCAGGCGGCGGTCGCGTGGCGTCGGATGCTGGCCATGGCGGTCTCTCCTCTCGGTGAGGGCGGGAGGCTAGCCTGCGATCGGGGCGCGCGGGATCATGGGGGCGTGATCGGGTTGGGCTGGGGCCCGGCTGGCGTCGAGCCTCGGGCCGTGCTCGCCCGGGATCTGGCCGGGACGGAGAAACGGCCCTCATTCAGCCGAACGGAGAAACAGGTTTGGCCTGACGCGAGACGACTGGGCCGCGCGACGGAAAGGGGGTCAGAAAAAGGTAGGAGGGGGTCTTGGGGGAGGAAGTTCCCTTTCCCGCCTTCACCGAACTGGCGAACGCGCCGAGAACGTCCCGGACGGCGGGCTCCCTGGCCCAGCCGGCGCCGCAGGCCTCGAGCATGGCCGGCAGGTCGCCCCTTGCGACTGCCAGAGTCGCGCACGCGACTACCGTAGTCGCGCGCGGGGTCGCCCGGAGCCGCAGCGGCGGGCGCCGCGGGGGATGTAACGGGCGCGGTGATGTCGCTTCCGGTGACCACCTGCCTCTCCGGCGCCCCCGTCCGCGCCGGCGGCTTGGTTGGGGTGCTGCTGCGCCCCTGATACCGGCCTCATGAAGTCCTGACCCTCTCGGTGCCGCGCCGCGTGGCGGGCCGCGGCACTGAGGCGGAACCCGACAAGAGAAGTTCCTCGCCAGAGGGAAGGTCAGGACTTCCTGAGCCGGGTATGAGCACAGCGCGGGAGATGCTCCACAAATGCCGAAAGGCCCCACCTTCTGTGGTGGGGCCTTCCGGTCTATCTGCCTCGCGGCCTGGGCGGCAGGCCTTCCATCGCGCGCACGGCGATGATCAGGCTCTCCGACGCGATCCGGGCGGTGTTCTCCGTCCCGGAGACGACGTGCTCGAGCAGGTCGAGCGAGGCGCGCCAGGCGTCCAGCACGTCGATCCGCCCGGCGGCATGGAGCCGCATCATGCGGGCA
>DASQVL010000705.1:0-2814 GCA_035640795.1 Crenalkalicoccus sp.
CAGCGCGTCGGCCAGCGCGCCGAGCTGCTGTGCCACCTCCGCATCGCTCGGCGGCGGCGCCACCTCCGGCGGCGAGAGGGTCGGGCCGATCAGGTCGGCCGCGTCGCGGATCAGCGCGAGCTTCGGTTCCTGGTCCGCGGGCACGAAGCTCTCGAGGGTGAGCACCTCGGAGACCTCGGGCAACGCCTCCAGCCGGCGGGCAAGGGTCTGCGCCTGGGCGAGGGAAGGGGCCAGCACGTCTACCGTGTTCGGCGTGGTGTCCTTGTCGCGCATCAGCTCGAGGAAGGTGGCCACCGCCTCCGTCTTCGGGTCGCGCAGGTGCAGCGGGTTGAAGTCGAAGGGCAGCCAGGGCAGCGTCGCCAGCGCGGCAAGGCCGAGGACGAGGGAGCCCGTCGAGATCTGCCGTGCATGCCGGGTGAGCCAGACCTCGATCGGCGCCAGCTGCCGCCAGCCGATTTCGGCCGGCTCCGGGGCCGGCTCGGTCACCATCAGCAGGGCCGGCAGCACGGTCAGGCTCAGCAGGCCGGCGACGATCATGCCGCAGCCCGCGATCGCGCCGAGCTCCGAGACGCCGCGGTACTCGGTCGGCAGGAAGGAGAGGAAGCTGCCGGCGACCGCCAGCGCGGCGAGGATGATGCCCGGGCCGGCGGTCCCGCCCGCTGCGGCCAGCGCCTCGGGCAGCACCGGCGTGCGGTGCAGCTGCTCCCGCGCCCGCACCGCGTACTGGATGCCGAAATCCACGCCGAGGCCGATGAAGAGCACGGCGAAGGCGATGGAGAGCGGGTTGAACGGCCCGATCACCAGCAGCCCGAAGGCGCAGGTCACGGCAAGCCCGACGATCAGGGTGACCAGCACCGGCAGGATCAGGGTGAGCGAGCGCAGCGCGAGCCAGAGCAGCAGCGAGACCAGGGCGAGCGAGAGCGTCGTGTTGGTCACCGCGCCCTGCGAGACGGTGGCGAATTCCTCGTCCGCCATCGGGATCTGGCCGGTCAGGCGGACCCGCACCCCGTGCGCCGGCGTCAGGTTCAGCCGCGCCGCGGCGTCGCGGACCGCCTGCTCGGCCGCCGCCCCAGGGGAGAGCGCGGTGTAGTCGAGCACCGGCTGCACCAGGACGAAGCGCCGGCGCTCGCGGGTCCCGCTCTCCCGCCCGGTGAACAGGGTGGCCCAGTCCACGAAGCGGGTGCGGCCGGCGATCGCGGCCTCGGCCGAATCGGCCAGGATGTCGAGCGGGCCCTCGATCATGTCGAGCGAACTCTCGCCCTGCTCCACCCCCTGCAGGACGAGGTCGAAGGTGCGCGCGAGGCCGCGCAGGCTGGGATCGGCGGCGAGGGTGCCGAGCAGGGGCTGCGCCATGACGATGCGCTCGGTGGTCTCGCGCACCTCCGGCAGGGGCAGGAAGAGCAGGGCGCTGCGGCGCAGGAAGGGCAGCGTGTCCGGCCGCTCCACCCGGTGGAACAGGCCGGGATTGCCGCGCAGCGTCTGGGCCAGCTCGGCAGCGGCGCGGTCGGCGATGCCGGGGGTCGCGCCGTCGATCACCACCGCGATCAGGTCCTCCCGCCCCGGGAAGGCGCGCGCCAGGGCGCGCTCGGTCTCCCGCCAGGGCAGGTCCTGGGGAAACAGGTTGGTGACGTCGGTATCCATCGCGAAGCGATGGGTCACCGTGCCGATGGCGAGCAGCAGCAGCACGGCGGCCGCCGCCAGCACGGCGCGGTGATGCGCCACGCTGCGCTGGACCAGCGCCGCGCCGAGCACGGCAAGCCGGTGGAAGGGGGCCTCACGCCTCACGGTAGAGGATCAGGATCAGGCCGACGATGACGAGGCAGGCGGGCCAGAGCCGGCGCGCCGCCGGCACCAGCGCAGGCGGCCCGCGCAGCTCCACCCAGCGCGCGCAGCCGGCCACCATGGCGGTGAGGGCGAGCGGCAGGTGCGAGAGCTCGATCAGCAGCGCCTCCTTCTGGTTGGCGATGGCGTGGTTGTGGGTGAACAGCAGGACGCCGCCCGCCATCATGGCGACCGGGAAGACGAAGCGCATCGGGCCGCCGAGCCGGCCGAGCCGGACCGCCCATTCGGCCAGCGCGAAGCCGATGACGAGGAGGGCGGCGAGCTTGTGCTGCACCACCTCCGGGTCGCGCAGGCCCTGGATCACCGGGATGGTGCCGAGCGGCCAGTTCTCCGGGTCCGAGCACACCAGCAGGAAGCCTGCGAGACCCAGGAAGAGCAAGGGCCAGTGCCGGGCGGCGCGCAGCCGGCCCGTCGCGTCCAGCAGCGCGGCGAGGCCGACCAGCAGCACGGCGATGCCGGCCCAGTGGTGGTTGCGCTCGCTCCAGGCGATGTCGGCGGCGTTGCGCGGCGGCAGCAGCCCCTCCCCCGGCGTGAAGGCCTGCGGGCGGGCGGCCTGCGCCGCCTGGTGGGTCCGCCATTCGGCATCGAGCTCCGCCTGCAGCCGGGGGATCGCGAGGTCGGCGTGGTTGGGGCCCGAGAGGCGCGGCCATTCGGGGGTGAAGCGCGCGACCACCTCCGGCCAGCTGGCGCGGTCCTCCGTCAGGTCGGCGGCCGGCGGGACGGAGGTGAGCGAAGCGGCCAGCGCCAGGACGCCGAGGCCGAGCACCATCTCGCATTCGACGAAGCGGCGCACCCGGGCGAGCCGGCCATCGGCCGCCGGCACGGCGGCGGCACCCGCCGAGCGCGGCACGGGTGCGACGAGGCGGACCCGCTCTCCGATGCCGTGCAGCAGCCAGAAATTGGCGGCGCCCAGCAGCAGCAGCAGGCCGAGCAGCACGCCCTTGGTCGCCGACATGGCGCCATAGGCGGTGC
>DASQVL010000706.1:0-6977 GCA_035640795.1 Crenalkalicoccus sp.
ACGCGCCGAGATCATGGTCCGGCCCCGCGAGGCCAGCACCTCTACCTGATGCAGCTTGGCTGATAGTGCTTGCCGACAAGCGTTCGCCGACGTGTGCCCTGGGGGGCAGCAAGAACTTCGCAAGCATCACCTCGGCAGCCAGCAAGGCCGCACCCATGAGGAGGGCCAGAATCGCAATTCCAAACACCATCGACATGTACAGTATGATCTCACGTGTCTGCATTTTGCTCTCACGTGAGAGGCGCGCTGCCTGATCATCCAGCTCCCGGCGAAGCTTCTCGATCTCCAGCATGGGAGCTTTTCTCCTCCGAGGTGAGCCGGGACCCGCTCGGCCTAACCCAATCCCCTCTTCTTCCTGATGCCGCTCCACACCGCGGCGGAGAGAGCGGGGTCGGTCCGATCATAGACCTGGTTCACGCTGGCCGTGCTGACATGGCCAAGGGCCGCCGCGGCAAGACCGAGGTTGGCTGGATCCTGCGCGATCAGCGCCGTCGCCAGCCCATGCCGTACCGCGTGCGGGTTCAGGGGCTGGCCGGACAGCCGGATGCCCATGCGCTGGAAGACGCCCTTGAAGGCTCCGCGGCCCAGCGGCAGGCCGGAGTGGTTGACCCACAGGAAGCCGTGGTCCTCGCGGCCGCGCAGCAGCAGCGGCCGATAGGTCCGGAGATAGGTCTCCAGGTACGGCACCAGGCCAGCCCCGAGGCGCGGCGTCAGGGGCTCGCCGTTCTTGGTCCGGCGATGGCTGAGCCACCAGACCCCATCGGGGGTCCGCCGGAGGTGGGTGTCGAGCTCGATCTCGGCCAGGTTCCTGAGCCGCAGGGCGTGATAGCAGGCCAGCGCGATGATCAGGGCGTTGCGGTACTGCAGCGCCCTCGGGATCGACAGCGTCTGCCGCTCCGTCGCGTCGCAGAGCTCGAATGCGGCGACCACCAGACGGACGCTGTCGGGGGCCGGCTTGCGTCGCCGCGACAGCCGCAGTTCCACCTGGGTCGGGCGGCCCGGCAGCCTGCGTATCCACTTCCAATCCCCCCCGGGCACCATCGCCTCGATGCTGAGCGCCAGGTTCACGAGGGCCATCAAGGCGGTCTTGGGGCCCACCCGCGTGCGGGTCTCGGCCAGCCACCCCGCAACCCATTCGGGCCGGACACGCTCCGCCGGGCTGGCCGCCGACGGATCGAGATGCCCGTTCACCTGCAGCCAGCACAGGTAGCTGCCATAGGCCTGCTCGCGGATGCGCTGGCTGCTGGGCGAGAGGTGCGCAGCCGGCCCCGGCTGCCGGAGCGGGTTCGGCGCCGGTGCGATGGCCACGTCCCAGGCGGCCCGATCGACCCTGGGCCAGGTGCCGGAGAGCGGCCGGCGCTCGACCACGGGAAAGAACGAGCTGCGGCGTCCACGACCGCGCCGCGCGGGAAGCCCGTCCATCGCTAGCGCTTCCCCCTGGGGGGCGGGCGACGGGTCTGCCGCTTCGCGGCGTGGCGATCCAGCGTCTCGCTCCAGACGCGGTGTGCGGCGAGGGTATTGAGTTCGCCGTACATGCGGCTGGTCGTCTTCGCGTCGGTGTGGCCGAGCACGCTCTGGACCACGGCGACGTTGCCCGGACCCGCTTCGTAGAGGATGGAAGCCACGATGTGCCGGGTCAGGTGGAGGTTGAACTCGACACCGAGCCTGCGGCGGACCTCCTCGGCCAGGCGTGCCCCCTGACCCTCCGGCGACGCATGCCCCTCGCCGGAAGGGTGCGCGAACAGCCACGGTCCGTCTGCCCCCGGCAGCAACGGCCGGAACACGCCGAGATGCCGGGCCAGGGCGCGGATCATCCTGGGCGAGAATTCGGCGTGCACCAGAGCACCGGTCTTGTTGGTGTGCCGGCGCAGCGCCACGGGCCGGCCCGCATCGTCCCGCAGGAAATCCTGATCCAGCCGGAGGGTGATGAGATCACGGCGGCGGAGCACGGCCTGCAGCAGGAAGTACAGCATGATGCCGCGGCGGTGCCGGGAGGCTGCCTCGCGGGGCCGCTGCGGCAGCAGCGCCTCGGCCTCCTCGCAGAGCTTGCTGGCGAGGTTGAAGAGCGCCGTGCGGACCTCCTCCTGGTCGAACTGCGCGAGGCGCCCGCGGACGGCTTCCGGAAGCCGCCCCCGGCGCTCGGGAACGACCAGCCTCTGCAAGGCACGGAGCGGTTCGAGTTGATCAGGCCTGAAGGCCAGGTGATCGCGCGCGACCCCGACGAGGGCGCAGGCGAGATGCTCGGCCGAGGGCGTCCACTTGCCCCCGGCCTTGCCGTGGGCCTCCAGCAGGATCGCCTCCATGGCTTCGACGGAAACCAGGCAGGCCAGGTCGGGCACCTTGTCCGGACCGCCGCGCTGCCCGGCCCAGGTCGTGGCCGCGATCATGATCATCCGCCGGTAGAGCTCGATGGTGGGTTCTGCGAGCGCCCGAGCCCGGCCCTTGAGCGGACTAGGGTGGCGGAGCTTGGCCTCGTAGGCGGCCAGGTCGGCCGCGAAGCTCTCCGGGAAGGCCTGCGGGGACAGCGGGCCCTGCCGCTTCCGGGTGCCGGGGGTGGCGAGGTGGCGCTGCGGCCAGCCGGGCAGCTTGCGGGCAGCGCCGTTCCAGAAGGCGCGCAGCTGGACGATGATGCGGGGGAGGTTGGGCGTGTAGGTGCGCTCGGCCCGCCAGGCGCGGTAGGCCTCGACGGTCGCCTCGGTGACCTCCTCCGGCCGGGTGCCGCGCTCCTCGCACCAGCGCACGAAGTCGATGATCGGGCTCCGCCGGATATTCGGCATGGCGGCCTCGACCAGCGGCTGCCATCCGCTGCCCAGCGGCTTCGGGAGGCGCTTGGGCGCGTGCGCGCCGACCGCCACGGCGAGGGCGCGCAGGCTGGATCGCTCGTTCGACCAGGTCTTGTCGCTGAAGCGCCGGCCGCCGGGCCGGACCGCCTTGAGGAGCGGGGTGAGCTCGGCCGGCGCCAGGGGCAGGGTCTCCAGGGTCCGGCCCATGCGCCTGGCTGCACGGGTGACGGTGGCCTTGAGCCGGGCGAGCTTCGGCGCGGGCATGGCGCCGGAGGTCCGCAGGACGGCGATGGCCGCGGCGGCCGTGGTGGCGGAGCCGGTCTGCGGCGGGAGATCCAGGGTGGCGGGCGCCACGCCGGCCGGGGCGCGGCGACGGGGTTCGCGCACGGCCGTGCTGCGCGGCTCACGCGCCGCAGGCTGGTCCGCATCGCAAGCGGGCAGGGGCGGGGCGCTCGCCTCGGTCGCCGATCCGCGGTCGGCGTGCCGGGCCCAGTCGAACAGGTCCATGGTCCCCTCCCGTCAGACCTGGTCCGGGCCGGTCAGGGGCACGGCCGTGCGGTCCCGGCCGGGATTCCGGGAAAGCGGTGGGTTCCGCTTATCGTGCTCTCTCGAGCCACCCTTTTCCCGCGAGGGGCGCAAACCCAGCAATTCCCTCGCGTTGCGCAGCAGCGTGCCCATCAGCGCGGCTTCCGGCGGTTGCGCTCGAGCCAGGCCTCGACGTCGGCGGAGGCCACGCGGACCGTGCGGCCCACCCGGACGGCGCCCAGGTGCTTCAGCCGGATCGCGCGCCGGACGGTGGACTCCGACAGCTGCGTTGCCCGGCAGACCTCCGCGATGGTGTGCAGGGTGCGCAGGCCCCCCGGGGAGGGGGTGGGGAGATCGGGATCGGTCGCCATGCTGGTGCCTTCCGCGCTGGTGGTTCCGGATGCGCGGGAGGCCTGGGGCGCGAGGCGGGCGGAGATGGTCCGGCCCGCTCCGGTCATGGCCCCCCGTGCGCGGGCGACCATGCGAAGCGGGGGCTCCAACTTCGACGAGGATAACTTGGCAGTTAATCTCCTTGACCGGATTTGCGCCGGCGATCGTCCCGTACGGTGTCCAGGACGCGATCCACCTCGTAGGCGGACGGCAGGTTCTGGTTGAGGCGCCGGGCCGCTTCCTCGAGGCGCTGGCGGGCCGCCGGATCCAGCTTTCGGAACCAGTCTGCAGACCCGAGCCGTTTGGCCGCGCCGCTCGCGTGAAGCTGGTCAACACTGCGCTGCATCCGGGGGGCTTGCTCCCGCGCAGCAGACACCATCCTCAGGAGGGCCGGACGGCGCTGGTCGTACTGCTCAATCAGGCTGTCGATGAGATCGGCTCGTCCGGGATTGCGGCCGCGGGGCAGCCCGACGTGCGGGCGATTATCGAGCCCGGCGCCCTTGGTGCGTGGGTATCGGTCGATCACGGCCTTGGCCAGCGCGCCGCTGTCCCCGTCCGATCCGTCGAGCTCGAGCTCCGCCATGGCCAGCAGCAGCTGCTGGTTGTCGTTGGGCTTGCGTCCCTTGCCTTCGTGCCGGGCATGGGCGACCACCCGCCGCCACTTCGCGCGGGCCTCCTCGTTCGGCAGGGCGGCCTCGATGAAGTCGGCATAGGGAAGGAGAGGGAGGAGCAGGTCGATCAGTTCGGCCAAGGGAGGCGTCCTCGTGCAGCTTGGAAGGCCAGAATAGCCGGGCTCGGCCTTGTCTACCGGCTCAGAAGCAGTCCTTGCCCTTTGAGGCTCGACCGAGGCAGTCAGCTGCCCCGGTCGGCCTGAGTGGCATCGACCATCCGCTCGAGATCAGCCCGCGCGAAGCGCCCTGCAGAAAAGGGTGGTTTTCTGCGGCGAGATAGCCGGCGCGGCCAGGCCGGATCGCCCTGGCTGCCGCGCCGGCGCGCAGGATGCCGCCCTCGGGACCCGGGGCGGGCTGGTTGGGGTGGCGGGCTACACGCTCAGGGCCTTGAGCATGTTCGTGGTGTGCGGCACCCCGACCGGGGTGCCGGCGGCGGCGACGATGGTGTCGCCCCTGGCCGCGAAGCCCTCCCGCAGCGCGGCCTCGCAGGCCTGGGCGCTCATCTCGTCCAGCGTGCCGATCGCGGGCACCTCGACCGAGTGGACGCCCCAGGCCAGCGTCAGCCGCCGCGCCGTCCGCGGGCTCGCGGCCATGCTCAGGATCGGGGCCGCCGGCCGCTCGCGGGCGGCGCGCAGGCTGCTCGCCCCCGAGCTCGTGTAGGTGACGACGGCGGCGACCGGTAGCAGCCCGGTCACCTGCCGCAGGCAGGCGCAGATCGCGTCCGGGATGGTGGCAGCGGGCTCGGGCCGCGCTGCGTCGGTCATCGGCCGGTAGTAGCCGTGGTCGGCCTCCGCCGCGGCGACGATGCGGTCCATCACCGCCACCGCCTCCCGCGGGAACCGCCCGGCCGCCGATTCCGCCGACAGCATCACCGCGTCGGCCCCGTGGTAGATGGCCGAGGCCACGTCGGAGGCCTCGGCGCGGGTCGGCGTCGGGGCCTGGACCATCGACTCCAGCATCTGCGTCGCCACGATGCTGGGCTTGCCGGCCTTGCGGCAGGCGCGGACGATGCGCCGCTGGATCGGCGGCACCTGCTCGGGCGGCATCTCCACCCCGAGGTCGCCGCGCGCCACCATCACCGCGTCCGAGAGCGCCACGATGGCGTCCAGGTGCTCGATCGCGGAGGGCTTCTCCAGCTTCGAGACCACGCCGGCCCGGCCGGCGACGAGGCCACGGATCTCCTCGACGTCCTCCGGGCGCTGGACGAAGGACAGCGCGATCCAGTCCACGCCGAGCTCGAGGGCGTAGGCCAGGTCGGCCCGGTCCTTGGGCGTGAGGGCCGAGAGCGGCAGGACGGCGCCGACCACGCTGACGCCCTTGCGGTCCGAGAGCGGGCCGCCCACGACGACGCGCGTCCGCGCCTGGCGGGGGCCGCAGGATTCCACCTCCAGCCGCACCTTGCCGTCGTCGAGCAGCAGCTGCACGCCGGGCGCGAGGGCCGCGAAGATCTCCGGGTGCGGCAGGGAGACGCGCCGCTCGTCGCCGGGGCCGCTGTCGAGGTCGAGCCCGAAGCCCGCCCCGGTGGCCAGCTCCACGCGGCCGGCGGCGAAGGCGCCGACCCGCAGCTTCGGCCCCTGCAGGTCCGCGAGGACGCCGATGGGCCGGCCCGCCTCGCGCTCGAGCGCGCGGATCGCGTCGAAGCGCTTCCTGTGGTCCTCGTGCGTGCCGTGGCTGAAGTTGAGGCGGAACACGTCCGCCCCGGCCTCGAACAGGCCGCGGATGACCTCCGGGCTGGAGCTCGCCGGGCCGAGGGTGGCGACGATCTTGGCGTTGCGATGACGGCGCATGTCAGCTCGCGGCCTGGGCGACCGCCCCTTGTTGCGGTCCGAGGACCAGGATGGCGCGGAAGTCGTTGACGTTGGTCAGGGTCGGGCCGGTGACGACCTGGTCGCCCAGGGCCTCGAAGAAGCCGTGCCCGTCGTTGTCGGCGAGGCGGGCCTTGGCGCCGATCCCGCGCGCGGCGGCGCGGGCCAGGGTGTCCGGCGCCACGACGGCGCCGGCGACCTCCTCGGCCCCGTCCACGCCGTCGGTGTCGCCGGCCAGCGCGAACACGCCGGGAAGGCCGTCCAGCTCGACGGCGAGGGAGAGCAGGAATTCGACGTTGCGGCCGCCGCGCCCGCGTCCCTTCAGCGTGACCGTGGTCTCGCCCCCAGACAGCAGGACCACGGGCGGCGGGGCGGGCTGGCCGCGCAGGGCCGCCTGGCGGGCGATCCCGGCCATGACCCGGCCGACCTCCCGCGCCTCGCCCTCGAGCGCGTCGCCCAGGATGAGCGGGGTCACCCCGGCCCGCCGGGCCACCTCGGCCGCGGCCTCGAGCGAGAGCTGCGGCGAGGCGACCATGACGGAGCTGGCAGCGGCCAGCCGGGGGTCGCCCGGCTTCGGGGTCTCGTCCCCGGCCCGCTCCAGATGCTCGAGGACGGACCGGGGCTCGGTGATGCCGTACTTGGACAGCACGGCGCAGGCCTCGGCGAAGGTGGAGGCGTCGGGGACGGTCGGGCCCGAGGCGATCACGGCCGGGTCGTCGCCGGGCACGTCCGAGATCAGCAGGGTCACCACGCGCGCCGGATGCGCCGCGGCGGCGAGCCGGCCTCCCTTGATGGCGGAGAGG
>DASQVL010000707.1:0-6641 GCA_035640795.1 Crenalkalicoccus sp.
GTCGTGGAGGACGAGGCGCTGATCGCCATGGCGTTGCAGGACATACTGGAAGGCGCGCAGGCCCGCGTGGCGGTGGCGCTGACCCGGGAGCAGGCGATGGCGGAGATCGGCGGCGACCGCTTCGACGCGGCGGTGGTGGACCTGGCACTGGACGGCAACAGCGGGGGGCGGGAGGTGATCGCGGCGCTGCGCGCGCGCTGGCCGCGCCTGCCGATCGTCGTCTCCAGCGCCTGGCCGGAGGCAGCTTCCGTGCTGCGGCAGCAGCCGCCCCCGGGCCCGGCGCCGGCGGTGCTGCAGAAGCCCTGGCGGGCGGAGGCGATGCTGGCCGCGGTCCAGGCTGCGATCGCGGGGCTTTCGGGGCGTGGCTGGAGCGGGTGATGGAGGCCAGGCACGAGGAAGCAGGCGGGCCGGCCCCGGGCGGGAAGGCCGGCTCCGGAAAGCGCCGTGTCCCGGAGATCATCATCACCGCCCGAACTCGATTCCTTCCTTCCGGTACATCTCGCGGATGAGCCGCAGGACCAGCGCCACCTCGGGCGAGCGCTCGCCCTTGCGCCGGCTCATGATGATCGGCGAGACGGCGTCCTCCCCCTCGATCTGCCGGTACACGACGCCGTCGCGGCGGGTGTTCGCCATCGAGACCGGCACCAGGCAGACGCCCGCCTCCGCCACCACCAGGCCGAGCGCGGTCTGCACCTCCCGAACCTCGTGCACGACCGGCGGGCGGAGATCGTGCCGCCGGAACAGCGCCAGCACCTGGTCGGCGTAGCTCGGCCGCGGCGTCCGCGGGTAGACGACCAGCGCGTCGCCCTCCAGCTCCTCGAGCCGCAGCGCGCCCTCCTCCGAGGCCAGGCGGTGCCGGGACGGCAGCGCGGCACACAGGCGCTCGTTCCGCAGCAGCGTGCGCTCGACCTGCGCGTCGTCGAAGGGGATGCGCCCGAAGCCGATGTCGATGCGCCCATCCTTCAGCGCCGCCACCTGCTCCATCGTCGTGAGCTCCAGCAGCGTGAGCTGGACGTCAGGCCGGGCGGCGCGGTAGCGGCGGATCACCTCCGGCAGGTAGCCGTAGAGGGTGGAGCCGACGAAGCCGATGGCCAGGCGCTTCCGCTCCGCCTCCAGCAGGCGGCGCATCATGGACTTCATCTCGTCCACGCGGTCGAGCACCTGCACCGCCTGCTCGAAGAGCAGCCGCCCGGCATCGGTGAGCGCCAGCGGTCGGCTGGAGCGGTCCAGCAGGGCGACGCCGACCTCGTCCTCCAGCTGCTGGATCTGGCGGCTCAGCGGGGGCTGCGCGATCCGCAGCTTCTCGGCGGCGCGGGTGAAGTTCCGCTCGCGCGCCACGGCCACGAAGTAGCGGAGCTGCCGCGACTCCAGGACGATACCTCCCGGGTATTATGGCCACCCTTTTAGTCTTGGATCTGCAGCCGGTGGAAGTGGTTCTCTCCGCCCCGCGGAGGGAACGCATGGGCCAGATATCAAAGGCGGAAGAAGCGGGCCGGCCCGGCCGGCCCTGCGGACCCCGGTGAGGCCGGCGCCGATGTATGTCTGCCTCTGCAACTCCCTCACCGACGCGCAGGTTAAGCGAGTCGTCCAGGAAGGCGCCTGCCGTCCCCGCGACGTCTACGGCGTCTGCGGCTGCCGCGCCCAGTGCGGCGGCTGCACGAGAACGATCCTGGGGATGATCCGGGACCATGTTTCGGCCCCGTGCGCCCCAATGGACCAATAACGACAGGAGGAAGAGCATGCTCGACGTCATCACGAAGACGACCGAACTCGAAACCCTCCGGCGGAGGATCGACTCCGCCTTCGAGGAGGATCCGCAGAGGGGCGTCTACCGCGTCGCGCGCGACATCTTCACCGATCCCGAGATCTTCGAGCTCGAGATGAAGCACATCTTCGAGGGCAACTGGATCTACCTGGCGCATGAGAGCCAGATTCCCAACAAGAACGACTACCTCACCGGCTACATGGGTCGCCAGCCCATCGTCATCGCGCGCAACCGCAACGGCGAGCTGAACGCCTTCGTCAACGCCTGCAGCCACCGCGGCGCCATGCTCTGCCGCCACAAGCGCGGCAACAAGAGCACCTATACCTGCCCCTTCCATGGCTGGACCTTCAACAACTCCGGCAAGCTGCTGAAGGTGAAGGACCCCGAGGGCGCGGGCTACCCCGAGGGCTTCAACAAAAACGGCAGCCACGACCTGACCAGGGTCCCGCGTTTCGAGAGCTATCGCGGCTTTCTCTTTGGCAGCCTCAACCCCGATGTCGCGCCGCTCACCGAGTATCTCGGCGAGGCCACGAAGATCATCGACATGATCGTGGACCAGTCGCCGGAGGGGTTGGAGGTGCTGCGCGGCTCCTCCACCTACGTCTTCGACGGCAACTGGAAGCTGCAGACCGAGAACGGCGCCGACGGCTACCACGTCTCCGCCGTGCACTGGAACTACGCCGCCACCACCAGCCGCCGCAAGGAGGCCGAGCAGGTGGACAACACCCGCGCCATGAGCGCCGGCGGCTGGGCCAAGCAGGGCGGCGGCTTCTACTCCTTCGAGAACGGCCACCTGCTGCTCTGGACCAACTGGGCCAACCCCGAGGACCGCCCGAACTGGGATCGGCGGGAGGAGCTGGCGCAGCAATTCGGCCAGGCCCGCGCGGACTGGATGGTGCAGCGCAGCCGCAACCTCTGCCTCTACCCGAACGTGTACCTGATGGACCAGTTCTCCTCGCAGATCCGACACTACCGGCCGATCGCGGTGGATAAGACCGAGGTCACGATCTACTGCATCGCGCCGAAGGGCGAGGCGCCCGAGGCGCGCGCGCGCCGCATCCGCCAGTACGAGGACTTCTTCAACGCCTCCGGCATGGCGACGCCGGACGACCTGGAGGAGTTCCGCGCCTGCCAGTTCTCCTATCTCGGCCGCAACGCGCGCTGGAACGACCTGTCCCGCGGCGCCGCCCACTGGATCAGCGGCGCGGACGAGGCGGCCGCGGCGATCGGCATGAAGCCGCTGATGAGCGGCGTGAAGACGGAGGACGAGGGCCTCTTCGTCGTCCAGCACAAGCACTGGCACGAGACGATGCGGCGCGCCCTGGACGCCGAGGCCGGCAAGGCCAAGGGCTGAGGAGGAGAGCCATGTCCGCCACCATCGAAGCCCCCGCCCGCGGCGCCCTCACGCTGCAGGATGTGCAGCTTTTCCTCTACCGCGAGGCCCGCGCCCTCGACGACAAGGACTGGGACGCCTGGCTGGCGTTCTACGCCCCGGAGGTCGAATTCTGGATGCCGTCCTGGGACGACGACGACAGGCTGACCGAGGACCCGCAGGCCGAGATCTCGCTGATCTGGTACGGCCACAAGGGCGGGCTCGAGGACCGCGTCTTCCGCATCCGCACGGAGCGCTCCAGCGCCACCAGCCTGCCGGAGCCGCGCACCTCGCACAACATCAGCAACGTCGAGATCCTGGAACAGGCCGGCGGCGAGTGCCGGCTGCGCTTCAACTGGGTGACCTTCAGCTACCGCTACAAGACCACGGACACCTATTTCGGCACATCGTACTACACGCTCGACACCACCGGCCCGGAGCCGCGGATCAGGCGCAAGAAGGTGGTCCTGAAGAACGACTACATCCACCACGTCGTCGACATCTACCACATCTGAGCCGGGCGCAACGACAGGGAGGAAACCATGGGACACACGGTTGCGCTCAACTTCGAGGACGGCTTCACGCGCTTCATCGAGGCGCGCCCCGGCGAGACCGTCGCCGACGCCTCCTACCGCGTCGGCATCAACATCCCGCTCGACTGCCGCGACGGCGCCTGCGGCACCTGCAAGTGCCGCGTGCAGTCCGGCGAGTACGAGAGCGGCGACTACATCGAGGACGCGCTGACCGAGGAGGAGGCGGCCGAGGGCCTGGCGCTGGCCTGCCAGATGCGGCCGAAGGCCGACCTCGTCGTCGACATCTTCGCCTCCTCCGAGGTCTGCAAGACCAAGGGGCAGAGCTTCCAGGCGCGCCTCCGCTCCGTGGACCGGCTCTCCGAGACCACCATCGCCTTCACGCTGGAAGGGGCGGGGGCGCTCACCTTCCTGCCCGGCCAGTACGTGAACGTGCTGGTGCCGGGATCGGACCAGCGGCGCTCCTACTCCTTCAGCTCGCCGCCAGGCGAGCCGACGCAGTCCTTCCTGGTCCGCGACATCAAGCCTGGGCTGATGAGCACCTTCCTGCGGGAAAAGGGGCAGCCCGGCACGCCGATCGAATTCGTCGGCCCCTCCGGCAGCTTCTACCTGCGCGAGATCCGGCGCCCGCTGCTCTTCCTGGCCGGCGGCACCGGCCTTGCGCCCTTCCTGTCCATGCTGGGCAGGATCGCCGAGACAGGCGGTAGCGCCCACCCAATCCATATGGTCTACGGCGTCACCAGCGATGTGGACCTCGTCGGCCTGGACCGGCTGGAGAGGTACGCTGCCCGCGTACCGGGCTTCACCTTCACCACCTGCGTCGCGGCCGAGGACAGCGCCCATCCTCGCAAGGGCTATGTCATGTCCTTCATCGAGCCCGGCCGTCATCTGCACGGCGGCGATGTGGACGTCTACCTCTGCGGCCCGCCGCCGATGGTGGACGCGGTCCGCGCCTGGCTCGGCGAACAGGGCGTGACGCCGGCCAATTTCTACTACGAGAAGTTCTCGCCGAGTGGCGCGGTGACCGCGATCGGCGAGGACCACCGGCGGGCGGCGGCGTGAGGCGGCGGCGATGACGACGACCTACGCAGGCCGGTTCGCCGGCAAGGTGGCGATGGTGACCGGGGCCGCGCAGGGCATCGGCCGCACCGTCGCGCTCCGCCTCGCACGGGAGGGCGGCAGCGTCGCACTCGTCGACCGCTCCGAGCTGGTCGGGGAGGCGCGGCAGGAGGCGGAGGCCGCTGGCGCCGAGGCGCTGGCGGTGACCGCCGATCTCGAGACCTTCGCCGGCGCCAGCACGGCCGTCGCGCGGACGCGCGAAAGGTTCGCCCGCATCGACATCCTGGTGAACAACGTCGGCGGCACGATCTGGGCCAGGCCGTACGCCGAGTACGAGGAGGCGCAGATCGAGGCGGAGATCCGCCGCTCGCTCTTCCCCACGCTCTGGTGCTGCCGCGCCGTGCTGCCGGCGATGCTGGAGGGAGGCCGGGGCGGAGCGATCGTCAACGTCTCCTCGGTGGCGACGCGCGGCGTGAACCGCGTGCCCTACGCCGCGGCCAAGGGCGGGGTGAACGCGCTCACCGCCTGCCTCGCCTGGGAGTACGCGGACCAGGGCATCCGGGTGAACGCGGTCGCTCCGGGGGGCACCGAGGCGCCGCCGCGGCGCATTCCGCGCAACGCCGCGGCCCCCGCCGCGCAGAGCGAGCAGGAGCAGGCCTGGTGGCGCCAGGTGGTGGAGCAGACCAAGGCGTCGAGCCTCATGCACCGCTACGGCACGACCGAGGAGCAGGCCGCCGCGATCCTGTTCCTGGCATCCGACGAGGCTTCGTACATCACCGGCGTGACCCTGCCTGTGGCGGGCGGCGATCTCGGCTGAGCGGAACGGCGGCCGGACCGCATCCGGCAGGAACGCAGAAATGCCGGCGCGAGGCCGGCAAGACGGAGGAAACCGATGGCCAAATCCCTGACGGACACCCCCGAGGTACAGAAGCTGCTGGACCGCTCGGCCGGGCTGGATCAGCCCGGCGGCGATGAGCGGCTGAAGCGCATCGTGCACCGCATCGCGACCGACATGTGCCGGATCGTCGAGGAGTTCGACGTCACGCCCACCGAGTTCTGGACCGCGGTGAGCTACGTGACGCGTCTCGGCCAGGCGAACGAGGTCGGGCTGCTCGTCCCCGGGCTCGGCGTCGAGACCTTCCTCGACCTCGTCATGGACGAGAAGGAGCGCCGCGCCGGGTTGCAGGGCGGCACGCCGCGCACCATCGAGGGGCCGCTCTACATCACCGACGCCCCGCTCTCGAAGGGCGAGGCGCGCCTCGACCAGGACCCGGAGCAGGGCGAGGTGCTGTTCGTCGAGGGCCAGGTGCGCGACACCGAGGGCAAGCCCATCCCCGGCGCCGTCGTGGATGTGTGGCACGCCAACACCAAGGGCTTCTACTCGTTCTTCGACCCGACCTCGACGCCGCAGAGCCCCTACAACCTGCGCCGGCGCATCGAGACCGACGCCGAGGGCCGCTACCGCTTCCGCACCATCATGCCCTCGGGCTACGGCTGTCCGCCGGACGGGCCGACGCAGCTTCTGCTCGACCGGCTCGGCCGGCACGGCAAGCGCCCCGCGCACATCCACTTCTTCGTCGAGGCGCCTGGCTTCCGGAAGCTGACCACGCAGATCAACATCTCGGACGACCCGTACCTGCACGACGACTTCGCCTTCGCCACGCGCGAGGGGCTGATCCCGGAGCTGGTGCGTCACACCGATCCGGCGGAGATCAAGGCGCGCGGCCTCAACGAGCCCTTCGCCACGATCGCCTTCGACTTCGAGCTGCACCGGGAGGCCGCGAACCTGCCGGAGGCCGTGGTCGTGCGCGAGCACGCCAAGGCCGCGTAACCCGGCGGAACGGCGCCGCCCGACAAGGGGCGGCGCCGCCTACGCCACAACCGAACCGGAGCCTTCGATGCCGGAATCCCTCGA
>DASQVL010000708.1:0-5491 GCA_035640795.1 Crenalkalicoccus sp.
GCCGATCACCGCGCCGCCGATCAGCCCGAGCACCAGCGCGCCGCCGCCCACCCATCCCGCCGCGTCCAGCAGCCGCGATTCCAGCGCGCGCACCGGCGCCAGGTCGCGCGCCACCACCAGGAAGCCGCCATGCGGCATCACGACGCCGACGGCGAGCAGGGTGGTGATCCGCCCCTCCGGCCCTTCCAGCGCGAGCTGCGCCCAGCCATGGCGGTGCGGCGCCTCGGCGAGGTTGCCGGCGATGCGCGCCCCGTCCGGCGCGCTCAGCAGGTAGTACTGCCCGCCCTCCCCGCGCGCGGCGACCCGCGCCTCCACCGCCACGGCGACCGAGGGCAGGCCGCCCAGCGCGTCGGCCTGCAGCAGCACGCCGACGTCGCGCTCGATGTCGGTCACCAGCTGGCGCCGCGCGAAGCCGGTCGCCGCCCACCAGGCGATGCCGGAGAGGATCGCCGTGCCGGCGAGGGTCAGCGCGAGGTGCAACAGGGTGACGCGGAAGGCGGTGGTGCCGGCCCAGCGGGGCAGGCGCATCAGCCGGCGTCCGGCGCGCGGATGACATAGCCCGCGCCGCGCACGGTGTGGATCAGCTCCGCGTCGAAGCCCTTGTCCACCTTGCCGCGCAGCCGGCTGATATGGGTCTCCACCACGCTCGTCCGCGGGTCGAAGTGGAAGTCCCAGACGCCTTCCAGCAGCATGGTGCGCGTCACCACCTGGCCGGCGCGGCGCATCAGGTACTCCAGCAGGCGGAACTCGCGCGGCTGCAGCTCGATCCGCCTGCCCTCCCGCGTCACCGTCCGGCGCAGCAGGTCCATCTCCAGCGGGCCGACGCGCAGCACGGTGGGCTCCGCCTGCAGCGGCGGCCGGCGGGCCAGCGCGTTCACCCGGGCGATCAGCTCGGCGAAGGCGAAGGGCTTCACCAGGTAGTCGTCGGCGCCGGCCTCCAGCCCCTCCACCCGGTCGCCGATGCCGCCGCGGGCCGTCAGGAACAGCGCCGGCGTCGTCACCCCGGCGGCGCGCAGGCTGCGCACCAGGGCGAGCCCGTCGAGCTTCGGCAGCATGCGGTCCACGACGAGCAGGTCGTAGCCGCCATCGCTTGCCAGGAACAGGCCGTCCCGCCCGTCAGTCGCACGGTCCACCAGGTGCCCGGCCTCGGTCAGGCCGCGCGCCAGGTAGGCGAGCGTCTCCGCATCATCCTCCACAACCAGGATCTTCATCGCAAGTGCCCCCGCCCGGCCGGGCCGGGCATGGGCCGGGCATACGGATTGGTATGGACTGGGCGAGAACCGCGCCAGTGTCGCGGCGCTTTCCTGCGGTCAGGCGCCAGCCCGGTGCCGCAAGGCCGGGCCCGGCGGACGCAGGAGACCACACGCATGCCGAAGCTGCCCCGGGGCAAGGGCCCCACCATGTTCGCCGCGGGCGCCCTCGCTCTCGCCCTTGCCACCACCGCCCTGACCCCCTGGGTGCCGGATGCCGTGGCCCAGTCCGCCGCGCCGACGGCGGCCCAGCCGGCCGCGCCGGGCCCCAACACCGCGGTCGCGCTGCCGCGCCCCGGCATTCCGGACTTCTCCGACATCGTCGCCCGCGATGCCCCGGCGGTGGTCCGCGTCAGCATCACCGGCCATGTCGAGGGGACGCAGGCGGAGATCCCCCCGCAGCTGCGCGGCACGCCCTTCGAGCGCTTCTTCCGCCAGCAGATGCCGCGCGGGGAGCGCCGCATCGCGGGCCAGGGCTCCGGCTTCATCATCGACCCGGCCGGCTACATCGTCACCAACAACCACGTGGTGGGCGAGGCCGACAGCGTGAAGGTCGAGCTCGCCGACGGGCGCGAGCTGCCGGCCAAGGTGGTGGGCACCGACCCGCAGACCGACCTTGCCCTGATCAAGGTGGATGCCGGCCAGAAGCTGCCCACCGTGCAGTGGGGCGACAGCGACCAGCTGCGCGTCGGCCAGTGGGTGCTCGCCATGGGCAACCCCTTCGGCCTCGGCGCCAGCGCCACGGCCGGCATCGTCTCGGCGCGCGGGCGGCAGATCGGCGCCGGCGCCTATGACGACTTCATCCAGACCGATGCCGCGATCAACCCGGGCAATTCCGGCGGCCCGCTGTTCAACACCGAAGGCCAGGTGGTCGGCATCAACTCGGCGATCTACTCGCCGTCCGGCGCCAATGCCGGCATCGGCTTCGCCATCCCCTCGCGGCTTGCCCAGTCGGTGATCGAACAGCTGCGCCATGGCGGGAAGGTGGAGCGCGGCTGGCTCGGCGTCTCCATGCAGCGGCTGGACGACGACCTGGCGACCGCGGTGGGCGTGCCGGACCGCAAGGGCGCGCTGATCGCGGGCGTCGAGCGCAACTCCCCCGCCGCCAAGGGCGGGCTGCAGCCGGGCGATGTGGTGGTGGGCTTCAACGGCCATGACATTGCGGCGCCGCGCGACTTGGCGGAGGCGGTCGGCTCCCTGAAGCCCGGCGCGCAGGCCACCGTGACGGTGCTGCGCAATGGCCAGAAGGCGGAGGAGCAGGTGACGCTCGGCACCCCGCCGCGCCAGCGCACCGCCGCGCTGGACGACCGGGATGAGCAGGGCAATCGCTCGCTCGGCCTCGCCCTCGCGCCGAACGGCGCGGAGGGCGGCGCGGTGGTGGCCGAGGTGGCGCCGGGCAGCGTCGCCGCCGAGCGCGGCCTGCAGCAGGGCGATGTGATCCTGCGCGCCGGCGGCAAGCCGGTGGAAGGCCCGCGCGACGTGGTGCAGGCGCTGCGCGACGCGCGCCAGTCCAAGCGCAACGCCATCGCGCTGCAGGTCGAGCGCGACGGCAACCGGATGTTCGTCGCCCTGCCGCTGCACGGGCAGGGCTGACGGACGGGGCGGGGGAAGGCAAAGGTCCCAAGCCTTCCCCCGCCGCCTGATACCGGATCGGGGGCCCTGGACGTCGCGCACCGCGCGGCACGGGTCGCGCGAGCACTTCGGGCTCCCACAGGGGTATCCCGTACTGGCGGAACTTCCGCCCGGCGGGATCGTAGAGCGGGCGAGGGCGGCCCATGCCGCCCGGCGAGGCGCCGCTTGGCATGAACGACGACCATCCCCCCGCCTCGACGGCCAGGACCGCGGGCCAGCCGATCCACCCGAAGCTGGTGCCCTTCCCCCTCGTCTGCTTCGTCGGGGCGCTGCTCACCGACATCGCCTACGCACGGACAGCGGACATGATGTGGGCGAATTTCTCCGCCTGGTTGCTGGCCTTCGGCCTGGGCACGGGCGTGCTGGCCGCGATCGCCGGCCTGGTCGACCTCCTGCGCAACCGGCGCGTGCGCGCCCAGGGGCGAGCCTGGCTGCACATGCTGGGCAACCTCGTCGTGCTGGTGCTCGCGCTGTTCAACAATTTCGTGCACAGCCGCGACGCCTGGACCTCCGTCGTGCCGACGGGGTTGGTCCTGTCGGCCGTGACGGTGGCACTGGTGCTGGTCACCGCCTCGCTGGGCGCCTCCATGATGTACCGGATGTACCGGCACGGTGTGGAGGTGGCGGCGTGACCCGCCGCCTGGCCTTCGCCGGCCTGGCCACGCTGGCGCTGCTCGCGGCAGGCCGCGCCGACGAGCCGCCCTTCGATCGCCAGTCGCAGATCGGGCCCGACCCGGTCCTGCCCGAGCCCAGGCAGTACCTCGTCCCGCCGATGCACATCGCGCCCGTCGTCGGCTGGAAGGAGGGCGAGGCGCCAACCGTGCCGGAGGACCTGCGCGTCCAGGCCTTCGCCACCCGGCTCGAACACCCGCGCATGGTCTATCCGCTGCCCAACGGCGACGTGCTGGTGGTCGAGTCGAAGAGCCCCGGCACCGAGCCCGTCGAGCGCCCGAAGGACGTGATCATGGGCTGGATCAAGTCCTACGCGACCACCGGCCCGACCTCCCTGCCCAACGCCGGGGAGGCCGCGAGCGCGGGCAAGAGCAACCGCATCACCCTGCTGCGCGATGCCGATGGCGACGGCGTGCCCGAGCTCCGGACGGTGTTCCTCGACAACCTGAACTCGCCCTACGGCGTGGCGCTGGTCGGCGGCGAGCTCTACGTGGCGAACACCGACGCCCTGGTCCGCTACCCATACACCGAGGGGCAGACCCGGATGACCGAGCCGGGGACCACGGTGACCGAGCTGCCCGGCGGGCCGATCGACCACCACTGGACCAAGGCCCTGGCGGTGAGCGCCGACGGCGCGCGGCTCTACGTCGGCGTGGGCTCGAACAGCAACATCACCGAGCGCGGGCTGGAGGCGGAGCGCGAGCGTGCGGCGATCTGGGAGGTCGATCGTGCGAGCGGCGCGCACCGCATCTTCGCCGGCGGGCTGCGCAACCCGACCGCACTCGCCTTCGAGCCGCAGACCGGCAAGCTGTGGGCGGTGGTGAATGAGCGCGACGAACTCGGCCCCAACCTCGTGCCCGACTACCTGACCGCAGTGCAGGACGGCGCCTTCTACGGCTGGCCCTACAGCTACTGGGGCCAGCACCTGGACCCGCGGGTCATGCCGCAGCGCCCGGACCTCGTCGCGCGCGCCATCAAACCCGACTACGCGCTCGGCTCGCACGTGGCGCCGCTCGGTCTCGTGTTCGGCGCCGGCGCGGGCGGCGGTCTGCCCGCGCGCTACGCCGGCGGCGCCTTCATCGGAGAGCATGGCAGCTGGGATCGCCCCGACTTGGTTGGCTACAAGGTCGTCTTCGTCCCCTTCGAGGGTGGCCGCCCGAGCGGCGCGGCGCAGGACGTGGTCACCGGCTTCCTGAACGCCGAGGACAAGGCCCGCGGCCGGCCGGTCGGCGTGACGCTCGACCGGAGCGGCGCGCTGCTGATCGCGGACGACGTGGGCGACACGGTCTGGCGGGTGACCGGCGCGCCGGCCCACTCCGCCGCGACGGGGAGGTGACCGGCGCCGCCGGCTGGGGCTTCGCGTCAGCGCAGGGGCACGCCGGTATCAGATGCTCACGCCCTGCGGCGCTGATGGAGAAGAGTTCGCTCCAGGGCCGTGCCAGCACTGTGCTGGACACCCGAGGCTACAGCAGCGCAGCGTGCCCGCGTCTGGTCTTTGATCTGCTCCAAGGAAATGGTGCCCAGGGGCGGAATCGAACCACCGACACTGCGATTTTCAGTCGCATGCTCTACCAACTGAGCTACCTGGGCCCATGGCCGTGCCGAACTGCGGCGGCCGGCAGAGGCGCGGGGGATAGCGGAAGGCCGCGCCACTGTCCACCCGAAGCGGGCGCCTACTCCCGCTCCGGTTCCTCGCCCCGCCGCGCCTCGTCCTCCTCGCCCGGGATGGCGTAGTCCCCGGCCAGCCAGCGGCCGAGATCCACCTGCCGGCAGCGCGCCGAGCAGAAGGGCCGGAGGCGCGGATCGGGCGGGCGGTCGCAGACCGGGCAGGGCTTCGCCGGGCGCGGTGTCGGCTCAGCCGCCATGGCCTGCGGCCTCCACCACCTCCGCCCCCGGCGGCAGCGCCGGATCGGGGCGCAGCGCGAGCGGGCGGCCGG
>DASQVL010000709.1:0-5729 GCA_035640795.1 Crenalkalicoccus sp.
GGTCTCATCCGAGCCCTGCCGCGATGTCCCTGCTGCCTGCAGACACACATCCGCGCAACGATGTTATGACACAGTAAGATCAGGCCGCGCAGCTACTGGATGCGCCAGGATTTGGAACTGGTGCTCGTGAGCTGGCGGCAATCAACGGGGCACAGACCATGACTTCGCTGCACGGCGCTCCAACTCGGGGCCTCGTGGTGGATGGCCGGCGTAGACGCGGCCGACGGTGCGCCGGTAGCGGTCGGTGTCGCGGACGATGACCCGCACGGCCCTGCCGAAGGCCAGGTCCGACAGCGAGCGGCGGGCCTGGGTCCCGTAGGGCTGGCCGCGCTCGGGCGTGTCGATCTCGGCCAGCCGGATCCGCACCTCAGCGTGCCGCTCGGTCAGGAGGGTGAGGGTGTCGCCGTCGGTGATGCCGACCACGCGCCCCACGATCTCCTCGGCCGCCGCGGCCTGCGCCAGCAGGCACAGGACGGTGGCGAGCAGGATGCGCAGGGCCGCCAGCGGCGCGCGCAGCTGAATCGGTGCCATGGTGTGGAGCGTCGTCGGACGGGGTGAAGGCGGGATGAACGCCCCACGCCGTCGGTCCGTTCGCCCCGATGCCGCGGACCGGGCATCAGGGAACCCGCCGCTTCGTCACCGCCACGGAGAGCGTGGCCGGACTGAGGTCGAAGGTGGCACTAGGTGAGATGTTCCGCGCCATCACCCGGACCGTGTTGTTGGTCCAGGCCGCGGCGTCGAGCTCGATGAAGCGGGTCGAGGAGGCCAGCGTCGCATCCGCCAAGTCGCCCTGCCGGCAGCCGGTGACGGTCACGTCGAGCAGGCTGGTCGCGCCTGGCGCCAGGCTCGGCAGGTCCCAGGACACCTCGGCCACGAACTCCCGCTGGCCCACCGGCAGGGCGGGCGTACCGCAGAGCAAGGCCGGCGCGTCCTCCGGCAGGCCGTAGAGCCGCAGCGCGGCGAGCGCGCCGGCGGTGTCGAGCGTCAGGCCCGCCATCGTGGCCTCGGCGCAGGCGGTCCCGGCGGCCCAGCAGGCGTGGCCCTCGATGCTGGTCGGCGCGTGTGCCGCGTAGGGGCAGGCCTCGGCGCAGTCGCGGCCGAGGGCGGCGCAGCCGCAGCAGTATTCGGGCCCGCGGCCGAAGTGCCAGGCGGCGCGGGCCCTCAGCCGTTTCCCTCGGCGGCCACCGCCGCGGCCGGCGCGGTGGCGCGGTCCCAGAAGGCGGCGGCGATGTCGTCGAGGTCCAACAGGCGCTCGACCGCCTCGGGCGAGAGCGGCAGCGGCTTGCCCGCGCTGTCGCCGACGCCCTCCCACGCCGTGACGGCGTGGCGGGCGAGCGCCTTGACCAGGAAGGCGAAGGACAGTCCGCGCGACATGTCGGGATCGAGGTCCGGGTCCGCCACGCGGATGGCGGCGAGACGGCGCGCGGCGGCGGCCTGCGCCGCCGCCATGACCGCGGTGGTCACCGGCCGGATCTCGACGCGGACGCCGCGCGGGAGGTCGAGCCAGTACGGCTCGGCCGGGAGGTCGAGGGTGAGCATGCGGTTCTCCGTTCAAGAAGGCGGGCAATCCGGATCAGCAGAGCCCGTTGCAGCACGCAGAACAGCGGGCAGCCTCAACAGCGAGGCTCACGCCATAAGCCGACGCGTCGAGATGGCAGACTGGGCGTTGAGCGCTACAGCCGTACTCGACCCTTAGCCCGTATTTCTCACGAGGCAACGGCGCGCTGAGCGGAGATTGCCAAAACCTGAAGCGAGATTAGATACTTACCGGGAGGCTGCGTTCACGTCGCGAAAGGCAGAGTGTCTTCCTGCCGTGCGCCGGAATCGCGCCTGCCCGGCTCGGTAACGCGCCGAACAGGCTCGCACATTATGCCACTGGAGGCGCAGCATGCGGGTGGTGGTGAGAAATCCGGGCTAGCGTCAGTGTCAGCCCTTCCGGGTCGAAGTCGGCCAGGGCGGCGGCGGCAAAGTCGAGGAATGCCGCGACCTTCGGCACCAATCCCGGCGTCCGACGGTAGAGCGCGTTGAGTGTCGGACCACCCGGGCAGGACCAGTCCGACAGGATCCGCCGCAGCGCCCCGGAGGCGAGCAGCCCCGGGTCGAACATCCCGACGCGGATGACGCCGGCACCGGCGAGGGCGGCGGCCAGAAGCGCCTCGCGGTCATCGGTCATGAGCGCGGCCGGGACCACCACCCGGCGCCGCTCGCCGCTCCGTTCGAAGGCCCACTCGTCCCAGGGATTCCGGGCGAAGGGTGGCTTGTGGACCAAGCAGCGGTGGCGCAGCAGATCGTTGGGTCCCTTGGGCTCCCCGGCCGCCTCCAGGTAGGCCGGCGCCGCGCAGGCGACGAAGCGCAACAGTGCCAGCCGCCGCGCCACCAGCTGCGAATCGGCCAGCGGACCGACGCGCAGCAGCAGGTCCATCCCCCCGCTGTGCATCTCCTGCGCCTCGTTCTGGACCAGCAGCTCGACCCGCAGCTCGGGGTGTCGGGCCAGGAAGGAGGCCAGCCGCGGCGCGATGATGCCACGGCTGATCGGGATCGCCGCGCCGACGCGCAGCGTGCCCGTCAGGCGACCCGACCGCGCGGGCGCCGCCGCGGCGCTTTCCAGTTCGTCGAGGCGGTCGACGATCTCGCGCGCGCGCCGGTAGACCGCCTCGCCCTCCGCGGTCAGGCGCAGCTGGCGCGTGGTGCGGTGGAACAATCGCAGGCGCAGACGACCCTCCAGCTCGGCGATGCCATGGCTGACCGCCGAGGGCGTCAGTCGCAGCGCCGCGGCCGCCTTGCTGAAGCTGCCCGCCTCCGCGGCGCGCACGAGCATCTCGATCCGGCGCACCCGATCCATGCCCCGCGCCTCCGCTGGGGTCCTGCCGCCACTTTCGTGAATCCGGCTCACAAGTGAAGTGCCAAGTCGGTGACTGCCGCCATGCCGGGTGATCCGGCTATGCAAGCTACCCGGGGACCGCGCGCCGCCCCGAGCGGAACCGGCGCCAGATTGGAGGTCCGGACGTGGTCGAGACCCGCATCCTTCGCCTCTTCCGCCGGCGATTTGTCACCGGCGCCGCATCCCTCGCCGCCGCCGGGCTTGCCGGCCTGCGCGGGCGCACCGGTTGGGCGGCGGCACAGGAGGCGCCCTACCCCGCCCGCCCGGTGCGGGTCGTCTCCCCCTTCCCGCCCGGGCAGGACATCCTCGTTCGTGCCCCCGCGGAGGCCTGGACGGAGTTCCTGGGCCAGCCGGTGGTGGTCGACAACCGCCCCGGCGCGGGCGGCGGCCTCGCCGCCGAGCACGTGGCCCGCTCCCCGGCCGACGGCTACACGCTGCTGGTCGGCAGCTCGGACGCCATCGTCTACTCCTTCGTCATGGCCGGCCGCCCGCCGCTCGATCCCTTCCGCGACTTCGTCCCGGTCGGGCGCGTGATGCGCGACCACTGGGTGATCGCGGCCTCGCCCGCGCTCGGCGTCGATTCGGTGGCCGAGCTGGTGGCGCTGGCGAAGGCCCGCCCGGGGCAGCTCAACTATGCCACGCCGGGCATGGGCCATTCCTTCCACCTGCAGGCCGAGCGCTTCTGCCGCCGCACCGGCATCGAGGCGGTGCACGTACCCTACCGCGACAACTACGTGCCCGACCTTATGGCCGGGCGGGTGGCGTTCGTTGTGCAGGCCGCCGCCCCGGTGCTGCCGCAGCTCGCCGCCGGGCACCTGCGCGGGCTGGCGGTGCTCTCGGCGGCACGCGTCGAGGCGCTGCCCGACGTGCCGACCATCGGCGAGGCTGCCTACCCCGACCTCGTCTACAACGGCGGGGTCACCCTGTTCGCGCCCGCCGGCACGCCCCCTCCGGTGGTGCGGCGGCTGAGTGAGGCGATGAACCGGGCGGCGGAGACGCCCGGGCTGCGCCGGCGCTTCGCCGATCTCGGCCTGGAGACGGTTCAGAGTTCGCCCGAGGACGCCGTGCGCTACCTGCGCGGCCTCATCGCGCTGCAGGACGAGATCCGCACCGTGGTGTTCGGCCGCGCGCGCTAGCGCCGGGCGCGCCAGCGCGGTGGGAACGGCCTGCGGTAGAGAGCCCATGCCTGACGCGGACATGCCGGCCGCATCGCCGGGACAGACGATGGCCCTGGTCCAACTGGCCGCGGGGTGCTGGGTCACGCAGGCCCTGCATGCCGTCGCCGCGTTGCGCGTCGCGGATCTGATGCGGGACGGCCCGGTGCCGGCGGAGGCGCTCGCGGAGGCGGCGGGAGCGAACGCGGGGGCGCTGCGGCGCGTGCTGCGCGCCCTCGCCGGCCTCGGCGTCTTCGCGGAGGACGGGGAGGGCCGATTCGCCCTGACGCCCATGGGCGAGCTGCTGCGCGCGGACGCGCCCGGCTCGCTGCGCCCCTTCGTGCTGATGCTCGGCGCCCCCGAGCACTGGCGCCCCTGGGGCGAGGCGCTGCACAGCGTCCGGACGGGCGAGCCCGCCTTCGACCGCGTCTTCGGAAGCCCGATCTTTGGCTACCACGCCGAGCATCCGGAGTTTGCCAGCCTGTTCGACACCGGTGTGGCCTCGCGGAGCGCACTTGAGGACCGCGCCGTGGCGGCCGCCTACCGTTTCCCGGAGGGCGCGACCGTGGTGGACGTGGGCGGCGGGCGAGGGACCCTCCTCCTGGAGGTCCTGGCGCGCGACCCGAGCCTCCGGGGCGTGCTGTTCGACCAGCCGCATGTCGTCGCCTCGGCGCGCGAGCACCTCGGCCGGGACCCGGAGATCGCGGCGCGGTGCGACGTCGTCACCGGCGACTTCTTTCAGGCGGTGCCCGCGGGCGCCGAGGTGTACGTGCTGAAGAAGGTCGTCCACGACTGGGACGACGGGGACGTCCGGCGCATCCTCGCATCCTGTCGCCGCGCCGTGCGCCCGAGAGGCCGGCTGCTGCTGGTGGAACATGTGGTCCCACCTGGCGACGGCCCGTCGTTCAATAAGCTGCTGGACCTGCTGATGCTGGTCTGGACCGGTGGGCGGGAGCGCACGGAGGCCGAACATGCCGAGCTGCTCGCCGCGGCGGGGTTCGCGGTGGTGCGGACGGTCCCGACGGAATCGGCGGTCAGCGTCATCGAGGCGACCGCCGACTGATCGGAGCCGGCGGCAAGCCGGGACCGCCTACCGATCCGTATGGCGCGGAGGCGCAGGCCTAGCGCGGATATCTCACGAGCGATGGGTGCATCGGGGCTCTGAATCGGCGAAAGTTCTTCTGCGACAAAGCCTTACGGCGATGCGGAGGAGGCCCCCGATGCCGACAGAGTGTAGCCCGACGCTGTTCGCGTTTGCACCTGTTGAGACCCGGCGTGTGGTGGCCGGCTTCGACGGCGGGGCGAGCTTCGCGTCCGAGGCGGTGCCTCGGACCACCTCGAATGCCGGGGCGTTGCTGCTCGGGGCTGCGGACCAGGCCATCGGCCTGGTTCGGCGCTTTGCCGCCTGCTTCCGGGACGCACGCTCGTCGGAGCGGGTCGAGCATCAGCTGGCCACCCTGGTTGGCCGACGCGTCTTCGGCATCGCGCTCGGCCACGAGGACCTCGTCGACCATGACCAACTCCGCCATGACCCGGTGCTGGCCATCCTCGCCGGCAAGCTGGAGGCGCACCGTCCTGGTTGTGCCCCGCTGGCGGGCAAGAGCACGCTGAACCGGCTGGAGCACGCGCCCGCGGGCGAGCCCGGCCGCTATCACCGGATCGGCCATGATGGCGCGGCGATCGAGGCGTTGTTC
>DASQVL010000710.1:0-2561 GCA_035640795.1 Crenalkalicoccus sp.
AGGCGCTGCAGCACCGCGCCGCCGACCTCGCCACGCAGATCGCCCTGACGCGCGCCAGCGTGGAGGCGGCCGCCGCCACGCTGGGTGCTGGGGCGACCGGCGATGCGCGCCGCGCCGCGGTCTCCCGCGCCAAGGCGCGGGCGGCGGAGGCATCGCTGCTGGTCACCCGGCAATGCATCCAGCTCTCGGGCGGCATCGGCTACACCGACGCCTACGATGTCGGCCTCTACCTGCGGAAGGCGATGGTGCTGGCCAACCAGTACGGCAGCGCCGCGCTGCACCGTCGCCGCTTCATGGCGGCGAGCCCGGAGCGAGACGAGGAATAGGGCGAGGAGGAACAGGCATGGACGCCATCCGCATCCCGCCGCCGGCGGAGCTCGACGGCCTCGACGACGAGGCCTTCCGCCAGGTGGTGCGCGCCTTCCTGCACGCGCACTATCCGCAGCACCTGCGCAATCCGCCGAAGCGCCTGCACTGGGACGAGAACAAGGAGTGGTACCACATCCTGGCCCGCGAGGGCTGGCTCTGCCCCGGCTGGCCGAAGGAGCATGGCGGCCTCGGCCTCTCCCCGGTCAAGCAGATCATCCTGACCGAGGAGTATGAGCGCCACGGCGTGGCCCGCACCAACGACCATGGCATCGTCATGCTCGGCCCGCTCGTCATCAAGTACGGGACGGAGGAGCAGAAGCGCCGATTCCTGCCGAAGATCCTGAGTGGGGAGCACATCTGGTGCCAGGGCTATTCCGAGCCCAATGCCGGCTCCGACCTCGCCGCGCTGCGGACGGAAGCCGTGCCGGACGGCGACCACTACGTGGTCAATGGCCAGAAGATCTGGACCACGCTGGCGACCGACGCGAACTGGATCTTCCTGCTGGTGCGCACCGACAAGGCCGCGAAGAAGCAGGAGGGGATCAGCTTCCTCCTCGTCGACATGACGTCGCCCGGCATCACCGTCCGCCCGATCGTGAACCTCGAATTGCATGACGAGTTCTGCGAGGTCTTCTTCGACAATGTCCGCGTGCCGAAGGAGAACCTGGTCGGCCAGCCCAACAGGGGCTGGGACATGGCGAAGGCGCTGCTCGGCTTCGAGCGCATCTTCATCGGCGCGCCGCGGCAATCCGCCTATGCCCTCTCGCGCCTCCGCCTGCTCGCCGAGCGCATGGGGCTGGCGGAGGACCCGGAATTCCAGGACCGCTACGCGCGGCTGCGCCTCGACCTCGAGGACCTGAAGGCGCTGTACGGCGTGCATGTGGCGAAGCTGAAGCGCGGCGAGGCGCTCGGCCCCGACGTCTCCATGCTGAAGGTCTTCCAGACTGAGCTCTTTCAGCGCATTACCGACACCATGCTGGAGATCGCCGGCGAGAATGCCGGGCTGCTCGACCCGATGGAGGGCAACCGCGACCTCAACCTCGGCGGGCTCTACATGCAGGCGCGGCCTGCGACGATCTATGGCGGCTCGAACGAGATCCAGCGCAACATCATCGCGAAGAACGTGCTCGGCCTGCCGGGCTAATGTCCCGCCCGCGGAGTTCGCTGCTTCGGCAGCGAACGGAGCGGACCAGAAGGCCACTGGAAACAAGGGTGTCCTGCCCGCGAAGTTCGCTGCTTCGGCAGCGAACGGAGCGGACCAGCAGGCCACCGGAAACAAGGGCCGGTGTTCCGATCCGAAGGGCGCCGCATTGGCGGCGTACTGCGGAATCGGGACACCAGAGCAGGTCGCGGGCGGGTGTGAACGCCCGGGCGCATGAATCTGCTCTGCAAACAAGCAGAGGCGAGCGGCAACCGCTCTGGCGCCGCGCCCGCCGCGCATTGACCCGCGCCAGGCCGCGGAGGACCATCCGGCGCCCCAACGCACCGGATCCCCCGCATGACCGAGCTCTGGCGCCTCACCGCCTCCGACCTCGCCGGCCGCATCGCGCGGCGGGAGATCTCCGCCGTCGAGGCGACGCGGAGCGCGCTCGATCGCCTCGCCGCGGTGAACCCGCGCATCAACGCCGTGGTGCAGGAGATGCCGGAGCAGGCGCTGGCGGCGGCGCATGCGGTGGATTCCGCGATCGCGGCCGGCCAGGCCCCGGGGCCGCTGGCCGGCGTCCCCGTCACCGTCAAGGTGAACGCGGACCAGAAGGGCTTCGCCACCACCAACGGCCTGCGGATCCAGAAGGACGTCATCGCCGAGCAGGACAACCCGGTGGTCGCCAATCTCCGCCGCGCCGGCGCGGTGATCATCGGCCGCACCAACACGCCCGCCTTCTCGCTGCGCTGGTTCACCCGCAACTCCCTGCATGGCGCGACGAGGAACCCGCGCGATCCGGCGATCACGCCGGGCGGCTCCTCGGGCGGCGCCGCCGCCGCCTGTGCGGCCGGCATCGGCGCGGTGGCGCATGGCACGGATATCGGCGGCTCGGTCCGCTACCCGGCCTATGCCTGCGGCATCCATGGATTGCGTCCGACGCTCGGCCGCATCCCGGCCTGGAACCCCGCAAGTCCCGAACGCGGCATCGGCGCGCAGATGATGGCGGTCTCCGGCCCGCTCGCCCGCAGCGTCGCCGATCTCCGCCTGG
>DASQVL010000711.1:0-14359 GCA_035640795.1 Crenalkalicoccus sp.
CCAGGTGATGGAGGAGACGTGGCTCCCGGGCATGCTGGGCATCCTCGACCTGACCCCGGCCGTCCTGCCCGCGATCTGGGACGCCGATTTCCTCCTCGGACCACAGGACGCTTCCGGCGAGGACACCTACGTGCTGTGCGAAATCAACGTCAGCTCAGTCCTGCCCTTCCCCGATACCGCGGCGGGCAGCATCGCCCGCACCGCGGTCGGCTGCATGGAACGAGCGAGGCGGGCGCGCGGCGTTACCGGGACCCGTCCGGCGCTGGAGTAAGGCTGACGACCTCATCCATTCTGCCGTTGTCGCTGACCGCCAGCAGCGGCAGCCCGCGCAGCCGGCCTGCGCGATCGAGTTCCCGAGCGACGCGCCGGCCGGAGAGTGATGCGTCCGCCACGAGGGCCAGACATTCGCGGGCGAAGTCGTCCACGACGAGGGTAAGGTCCCTGTACTACGTCCCCGGGGAACGCCGGTGGGAGAGACCCCAGCTAAAGTCATCCCGTGAGCGCCACGGCTGAAGTTTTCTCCATCAGGGAATGCGGCTTCCGACCGGTCGTCCCACCGGGAGCGTCACCTGGACGCAGATTCTGGCGTGCGGTGGCGCGCTCCTTCCGGTTGGACCGGGGGGGACGGCAACAGGGAGGATCCGGCCTTGGCGTCAGACAACCTTTCCCCGGCTGCGCAGGACCTGCTGGCGATGCCGGTCACCCAGACCAACCTGGTCTCGGACGGCTTCGTCGCGGCACACACCATCGACCCGAACCTGGTCAATGCCTGGGGCATCTCCCACAGCCCGACCAGTCCCTTCTGGGTGTCGGACAACGGCACCGGGGTGGCGACGCTCTACGATGGCTCCGGCACCCCCTTCCCGGCCGCCAACCCGCTGGTGGTCACCATCCCGACGCCTGACGGGACCGGCACCTCCGCGCCGACCGGGCAGGTGTTCAACGGCGGCGGCGGCTTCGTCGTCACCGAGGGTGACCACTCCGGCTCCGCCGCCTTCCTGTTCGCCACGGAGGACGGAACCATCTCCGGCTGGAACCCGAATGTCGATCCGACCAACGCCGTCCTCGTGGTCGACAACTCGGCTGAGGGCGCGGTCTACAAGGGCCTCGCCATCGCCTCGACCCGCCACGGCGAGTTGCTCTATGCGGCGGACTTCCACAACGGTGCGGTCGATGTCTTCGACGCGAACTTCCACCAGGTGAACAGCTTCACCGATCCCTTCGTGCCGAGCGACTACGCCCCCTTCAACGTGCAGGTCCTCGGCAATGACCTCTTCGTCACTTTCGCCCAGCAGGACGACGCGAAGCACGACGACGTGCCCGGCCCCGGCCACGGCTACGTGGATCAATTCGATTTCAGCGGTCACCTGCTGCACCGGATGGCGGCCAACGGCCCGCTCGACTCGCCCTGGGGCCTCGACATCGCGCCCGCCAGCTTCGGGAAGTTCGCGGGCGACCTCCTGGTGGGCAACTTCGGTGACGGCACCATCGACGTCTTCGACAAGAAGACGGACGCCTTCGTCGGCATGCTGAGCGGGCCCGATGGGCAGCCACTCCACATCGATGGCCTCTGGGCGCTGATCAACGGCAACGGCGGCAATGGCGGCGACCCCAACACGGTCTACTTCAGCGCAGGGCCGGACGACGAGGCACATGGCCTGTTCGGCAGCCTGTCGCCAACAGTGACCGACCACCCCCTCGCCTGACGCCCGCCGCTTGGGGAGCCTGGAGCGGACATGGCGGCGAGGGTCTGGACGCGGTCCGGTCCTCTCGCCCGGGGCATGAGCGCTCACGGGTTCTCCCGGCGGTCTCGCAACACGGCATGTGCGCATCCCATGGAGCGGACGCGATGACTGATGGCGTATTCCGGACGCTCGCCTGCCTCGTCGTTGTGGCCCTGCTGTCGGCGGCGACAGCCGGACCTGCCCGGGCGGTCCCATCCTTCGCATTGCAGACGGGCCAGCCCTGCACCGCCTGCCACATCGGCGCCTTCGGGCCGCAGCTCACCCCGTTCGGGCGCGCCTTCAAGATCGGCGGCTACACCCTGGGCGGCGGCCAGGGATGGACGGCCAATCTTCCGCTCGCCGTCATGGCGATCGGATCCTTCACGCACACCGACGCATCGCAGCCCGAGCCCCCCGCCCGGCACTTCGGACGGAACGACAACTTCGCGTTCGACCAGCTCAGCCTCTTCTTCGCGGGCCGACTGAACGACTACATGGGCGCCTTTGTCCAGGGCACCTACAACGGCGTGGACCGCAGCGTCAGCCTGGACAACACCGACCTGCGCCTGACCGCGCCCCTCACCGTCAGGGACAACGAGCTCCGGGTGGGGCTGTCCGTGAACAACGGGCCGACGGTGCAGGACCCCTACAACTCCACCTTCGCCTGGATCTTCCCCTTCATCACGTCGCAGCTCGCGCCCACGCCGACGGCGCAGCCGCTGCTTGCCGGCGGGCTGATCGGCAACTCGGTCGGCGTCACGGCCTACGGTTGGTACGACCGCAGCCTCTACCTGGAGGGCGGGGTCTACAACACCTACGGCTCCACCCTCACGCGGTTGACCGGCGCCTCGCTGGGCCCCGGCGCCACCGCGACCTCGTCGCCCTACCTGCGGGCCGCCTACGAATGGAACTGGGGCGGGCACTCGGCGCATGTCGGCGCGCTGTTCCTCCAATCGCACCTGAACCCGGCGCTCGGAAAGCGGAGCTTCACCACTGAGTTCGGGACGAACCGCTTCACGGATTTCGCCGTGGATGCCGGATACCAGTTCCTGGGTGACGGCACCCACGTGGCCACGGTGGAGGCCATCTACACGCACGAGAACCAGGAGCTCACGGGCGCCTTCAACATGGGCGCCTCCAGCCAGCCGCGGAACACCCTCGAGCAAGCACGGGTCAACCTCACCTACTTCTACGAGAATACCTACGGCATCAACCTCGGCTGGCAGAACACCTGGGGGAAGGCGAATCCCGCGCTCTACGCCCCCGCCCCCGTCACCGGCAGCGCAAACGGCAAGCCGCAGAGCAACAGCTTCACCGTCGAGGCGGACTGGGTGCCCTTCGGAAAAGAGGGCTCCTGGGCCTCGCCCTGGGCCAACCTGAAGATCGGGCTGCAATACACGATCTACACGCGCTTCAACGGCGGCGACCACAACTACGACGGCTTTGGCCGCAACGCGAGCGACAACAATACTCTATTCCTTTACGCTTGGCTCGCCTTCTGAACCGGCCCGCCCGAACGCGCGGCACGCTGCGCAGAGCGCGCGCGCCGCGGCCACGCGGTGCTACGGGCCGACACAGCCGGTCGGGCGGCGTAGTCGCCGCCCGACCGGCTGTGCAGTTCTTCAAGAAGCAGACGCGGCTGCCTGACGGGAGCAGGCGCAGCAGATCGACCGCCGATTGAGGAGGACCGCGGGTGAGGCACGATCTGACTTAATGCCTGCTCCGCCCGCGCAACGGACTTGTTGCGGCCTTGCCCGCCGATAACTGGACAAGGCTGCGGCCGAAGCTCGAGCCGATGGTGTTCACCTCCCGGCACGTCCTGTAGACCGCACACGCTTCGATCCCTGCAGTGTATTCCTTTGGTCCGGTCTCGTGTCCCTGCTGGCCAGGCTGGAGCGCGGCGGTGCCATCGAAGTTGGCATGATCGACCGGGAGGGCATGCTGGGCCTGGCCCTGGCGCTCGACAGCGGACAGCTCGTCCGATGAGGCAATGGCGCAGACGGCGGGCGTGGCGCCGCGCATGAAAGCCGACGCTTTCCGGGAGGAGCCGGGGCGCAATCCCATCCCGATGGCGCAGTTGCTGCGCCACGAGAACGCTCTCCACACCTAGGTCCGGCAGATCACCACCTGCAATGGCCGCCACCCGATCGAGAGGCGGCTGGCGCGCTGGCTGCTCATGGCCAGCGAGCGCCTGGGCACGAACGAGTTGCCACTGACCCAGGAGTTGCTGGCCACCATGCTCGGCGTCCTCCGCGCCGGCGTCACCTCCGCATTCGGCGCCTGGCAGCGTGTCGGCACAATCGGCTTCGCAGCGGGCCGCGTTGCGATCCTCGACCGACAAGGTCTGGAGATGAGTTCCTGCGAGTGCCATGCCACGGCCGAGCGGGAATACGAGAGGTTGCGCCTCCCACGCGAAGCGGGGCCAAGCCATGGCCGGGACGCCCGGAGCGGCGGTGCGTGGCCAATTGCTGCGACCTGACCGGACAAGGAAAACGCGCCCCTGGTCGGAACCGACCGCGCCCGACTGTCCCCCTCCGGCGCTCCGTTGATCGTCATAACGGCTGCCGCGAGCGCGCCGCCGCCGCGGCCGGCCCACCGCCTCATCCGGCGGCTTCGCTCAGGCCGTGCGGGTTCCGCCCGCCGCCTTCCGCGAGGCCGCGAGCAGGAGCGCGGTCCCGAGCCCCCAGGCGCCGTTGACGAGCAGGCCGGTGGCGATCGCCGCCGGGCGTCCGCCTCCGGCGACCGGCAGTCCCTTGATCGGCGCGACGATGAACCAGGCCACCAGACTCAGCGCGAAGGCGCCGAACAGCGCCGCGGCGACCCAGTAGCCTGCGCCGCGCGGAAAACGCGGCGCCACCAGGGCGAAGGCGATGCCCCAGACGCCACCCCAGAAGGACTGGGACAGGACCTGGGGCACGCCGAACGGCGGCAGCGGGCGCATGGCGTAGGGCGCGGCGGGCGTGATGCCGAGGACGTGCAGCAATGCCAGCATCGGCTGGAGGAACAGGGGCACAGCAAGGAACCCGGCGATGAAGGCGAGGCCGAGGAGCGTGGCGGATGGCGCCCTTGTCCCCTGCCCGGCAGTGCTGGCTCCATTCATCCTCTGATCTCCTAATGCGTTCAGTTCAGGTTTGGTCAAGTTGGCGGTACACCGCCTCCGCCACCCGCAGCAGCTCCGCGCGGTCGGCCCTCCCCGCGACGGCGTAGCCGAAGCCGCGGTCCACCCACCAGAAGGCCGCGATGCCATTGGTTGGATCCTGCGTGAAGCGGAAGGCCGTCTCCTGCTCGGCGGGGTCGGCCCGCAGGTAGAGCGTCAGGCGTCCGCCGCCCGCGTCCTGGTACATCAGCTGCGCCGCGGGTTGCCCGGCAGCGCCCGGCAGCAAGCGCCCGCCGACCAGGGTCAGCCCCAAAGCGGTGAGGTCCGGCGCGGTCAGACGGCGGCCGAGCCGGTTGGACAGCCACTGCACCAGCTGCGCCTCCTGCGCCGCGGCGACCTCGACCGGGCGGCGCGCGTCCGGCACGAAAACCCGGTGCGCTGCCACGGCCTCGGCCACCATGCGCCCGCCCGGGGCCACGCCGCGGACCTGGTCCAGCGCGTCGCGTCCGAACCAGCCGAGCGCAGTGCCCGCCGCAAGCGAGCCGACGACATAGCCCGCGCGCAGTATTGCCGTCCGGCGTCCCTGACGCCGCGCCTCGATCAGCCGGTTGACGCACAGGCGCGCAGACACCGGCTCGTCGAGCACGGGCGCCAGCCCGGCCCGCAGCAGGTCCCGCTGCGCCCGCATGGCGCGGAGGCGGGCTTCCTGCTCCGGGTGGGCGGCGAGCCACGCCGCAACGACCTGCTTCCGCCCCGGCGGCAGGCGGTCGTCAACCCATGCCTGCAGGTCGCTTTCGTCGACCGGACGATCCGCGCCGGACGCCGCGCCTGCTCCGGTCACACCAGCCTCCTGAAGGGCGGCGCACCCACCCTGGATGTCTCGACTTCTCCCTCGAGATGGCGCCAAAGGCGGTTACGCCCCCGGCTCAGCCGCGACATCACCGTGCCGAGCGGCACGCCGATGACCCGGGCCGCCTCCTCGTAGGAGAGGTCCTCGACGCCCACAAGAAGAACCACCGCCCGTTGCTCGGCGGGCAGGCCCTCCAGCCCGGCCATCAGGTCACCCAGGGCCAGGCGGCTCTCGGCGAGGTTCCGGCCGTCGACCACGGGCCCGATCCTGTCCCAGTCCTCGGGCCGCACGGCCGGTCCGCCCCGCCACTTCAGCGCGCGGCGGTCGCTGACGAACAGGTTGTAGAGGATGGTGAACAGCCAGGCCCGGAGCGCGCCGTCCTCGTGGCGCGAGTGCCACCGCGAGATGGCGCGCAACAGGCAGTCCTGCACGAGGTCGTCCGCGGCCTCGGCATCGCGCAGCAGCCCTCGCGCGAACCGCCGGAGCGCCGGGACGTGGGGCCCGAGCGCCGCCTCCAAGTCGTCGGTCGCCCGGTCTTCGGTCGGCATAGCCGATCTCGGCGCCTCAAACTGGTTGGGAAGCAAAAGCCGCATTTCGTCGGGAAGTCAGGTGAAAAGCGGGCGATGTCCTCCGCCGGGCTGCAGGTCATCCCCCAAGCCGCCGGAGCGAAACCACCGTGCGTTCTACATGTCCATGTGTTCCCGTGGTGCTTACGACATGGCCGCGAGGTGGCCGACCCGACATCATTTCTGGTGATGGATTAATGCGGAATAGGACGGCCGCGGCGGCGTCCATTGGGTCTGTGGGGCCTTATTCACCATCGGTCCCAAGGGGTTCGAAATGCCCGGGTCCAGATTCTTCCTCGTCCTCACAGTGACACTTGCCCTCGGCGCCTGCGCGGTCGCGCCGCCGACGGGCCCCACGGTCCTGGCGCTGCCGCCGGAGGGCAAGGACCTCGCCCGCTTCCAGCAGGAGGACGGGAGCTGCCGCCAGTACGCCTCGGCGCAGATCGGCTACGGCTCGCCCGCCCAGGCGGCGACGCAGAGCGCCGTCGGCAGCGCCGCGGTCGGTACCGCGGTTGGTGCCACCGCCGGGGCACTGCTCGGGGCCGCAGCGGGCGGGGCCGGGGTGGGGGCAGCGGCGGGCGCCGGGACCGGCCTGCTCTTCGGCTCGGCCGTGGGCGGCAACAACGCCTATGCCTCCGGCGCGGGGCTGCAGCAGCGCTATGACATGGCATACGCGCAGTGCATGTCGGCCAGCGGCAATCGGCTCCAGGCGTTCCCGGCCGCCGGATACTACCCGCCCTACGCCTACGGGCCCTACGCATACGGGCCCTACGCCTACCCAGCCTACTATGGCGGCTACTACGGCCCGTGGTTCGGCCCGGCCTTCAGCCTGGGCTTCTTCGGCCGGTTCGGATCCCATTTCCACCACCACGGCTTCTTCCACGGCGGCTTCCGACGGCATTGAGGTTCGCGACGGCGAACCGGTGTCGCGCCGCCATCGGCAGCAGGAGCCCCCGGCATCGCACGAGACGCCGCCGGGAAGCCACGTCGGTGGGTGGATGTCCGGGGGACAGGCCCGAGGATGGACGCGCCTGGGAGGAGGCATGCCGCCGTGAGGCGGCCGTCCGAGAGCTGCTCGCGCGCCCACCCGAAGCGCCTGAGGGTCAGGGCCATCGACGACACCGCTTGGGAACTCGGCGTCAGCCGCGCAACGCTCTACCGGCTGGTCGAACGCTACCGGGCGACCCGCACCGTCGAGGGGCTGAGAGGGCGGACAAAGGGCCGTCCTAGGGGACCCCTGCCCTCTCGGGGCGATTGTCATCGGTGGCCGTCGCCGCGTCGACGTATTCGGCGAAAATTGTCCAATTCCGTCTGCGGCAATATTCGGCAATCTGCCGATTCTGGTCGGGAATCGACAGATCTCCTTCCGCCTGGCGGGCGGTGGAGACACGGGCGTAGGAGGCAACGCGCTTGGTCATTTGTCCTCGCCATACAGCACGCGGGTAAACGCCTTGGAGGGCCACCCCTTCCGAGGTGGAGCAATCACGACCCTGGGCCACAACAAGCCGACAGGACGCTGGCGCGGATATGGGGAGCTGACCGCGACGCATGGAAGTTGCGCTGTCACCGCATGGCCCTGGACCACCGATTCGGGGATGGCCGCGGACTACAGCACCAGGACGCCGCTGTGCCTGGCCTTGCCCTCGGGCTCGACGTGGATGGTGATGACCGCCTCGCCGACCTCCTCGCGCAGCGCGCGTTCCAGCCGGTCGCAGATCTCGTGCGCGTCCGCGACCGCCATTCGCGCCGGCACGACGAGGTGGAACTCGATGAAGGTCACGTGCCCCGATGTCCGGGTGCGCAGGGCGTGCGCCTCCAGCGCGCCCTCCGCGTTCGCCGAGATGATTTGCCGGATCCTGTCCAGAACCTCCGGGTCCACGGCCCTGTCCATCAGCGCGCCGACCGAGTCCCGCACCATCGCCACGCCGGTCCACACGATGTTCAGGGCCACCAGCGCGGCCAGGACCGGGTCCAGCCACAGCCATCCGGTGAGCGGCACCAGCGCAAAGCCCGCCAGCACCCCGGCCGAGGTCCAGACGTCGGTCAGCACGTGCCTGCCGCTCGCCAGGATGGCGGGCGAGCGCCAGGCCCAGCCCGAGCGGATTAGGAAGGCGGCCCAGGCACCGTTGAGCAGCGTCGCCACGCCGTTGATCGCCATACCCAGGAAAGGCACCTCCAGCGGCTTGGGATTCGCCCAGGCGCCGTAGGCCTCGTGCAGGATGGCGGCCGCCGCGCCGAGCACCATCATGCCCTCGAGCACCGCGGAGAAGTACTCGGCCTTCTGGTGCCCGTAGGGGTGGTCGGCGTCGGCGGGCCTGGCACTGATACTCAGCGCGACCAGGGCCGCGCAGGCCGCGACCACGTTGATGATGGTCTCCAGCGCATCCGAGTAGAGCGCGACGCTGCCGGTCACCCACCAGGCCCCGAGTTTCAGCCCAAGCGCCAGCACGGCGACGGCGAGGCTGCCCCTGGCGGCCCTCATGGTGCGGCTCACGGCGCGGTCCTTCCTACTACGGGGGCAATGGGCGACGGCGGAGTACCCAGAGGCCCGACACGGAAGGGTCCACGTTCTGGGAGGGGTCCACGTTCTGGGGTGAGGCGCCGGGGTCACATCGGCCATGACGACATACCCGGCCCGTCTGCCACCGCCACCTTATGGCACGCATGAACACCTGTTCAATCGTTGTGGCCGATCGACGAGGGCCAGCCGCGTCCGTTGCGCGCCATCCAAGCCGCCCCAATGAGCTCACGGCGGCGGGGCCAGCCGGTAGCAGAGGCTGTTCAGCGGCCGGTCCGCCAAGCTGACGTAGCGGATGGCGAGGGCTCCCTCGTGGACGAGGTGGTAGGCGAACGCCGGACCGGACTGCGACCGCACCCGTCCCCCCGGCCTTGCCGCCCGCCGCGCGAAAGGCCCAAGGTTGGGGGACATGCCCCACCCACACCGGGGGAGGATGGGGCGCCCCACCCCCAGAGCCCCGAGAGAACAGCGAGTTGCGCCTGCACGACGCCGGGTCGTGTCCCATCGCGTGGTGTAGGAGCGTTGGTCCCTCGCGGGCTGGGCCGCCGTGTCAGGGTGCCACTGCGGGCAGGCTGACGGGCGGAGTATTGCTGAGGGCGCCGATGGTCTCCAGGGTCATGTAGCGGGAGCGCTGGGTGGCTCACCCGTCGGACTGCTCGAGGAGGATGGCGCCGACGAGGCGGACGACGGCGGCCTCATTCGGGAATATGCCGACCACGTCGGTGCGGCGCTCGAGCTCGCAGTGCAGCCGCTCGATCGGGTTCGTACTGTGGACCTTGGCGCGGTGCTCGTGTGGGAAGTCCATGTCGGCCAGCACGTCTTCCTCGGCCTCATCCATCAGGGCTGCCAGCCGACCCACAGCGGTCCTTTGCACCGGAGTTCCGCGCCGGGTAAAAGGCCGCAGCAGGAGCAGACTGCCGCTGCTCGCTACCGCTGCGGCTGCTCGCATTGTGCTCGTGCGGCGCTCGCCGCCCGCATCCGCCATGCAGGGCGGCTAGGAATCGCCGTCACTCGCCGTCCGCGCCATGGGTCTCGACGGCGCCTTCCAGACCGTGCTTGCCCATGCGGTAGCGCATGGTGTCGCGGCTGATACCGAGCAGGCGGGCCGCCCTGGACACGTTGCCGCCCGTTCGCCCCAGAGCGCCCAGCAGGCTCGCGCGCTCGATTTCCGGCAACGTCTGCCCAGGCGTCACAGCAGACTCAGTCGCGGGCGCGGGCGCGGGCGCGAGTGGAGCGACGACAGCCAGATTGCCGGCTCGCACGACGCCATCCGGGCCGGTGGACAGCACCGCCTGTTCCATCGCGTTGCGCAGCTCCCGCACATTGCCCGGCCAGGGATGGCACTGGATCAGCGTTCGCGCCTCGGCGTCCAGGCGCAGCGCCGGCCGCCCGTAGCGCCGGCCATGCAGGGCCAGGAAATGCTCGGCCAACAGAATGGCGTCGCCCTCGCGTGCCCGGAGCGGCGGGACGGTCAGCGTGACAACGGAGATCCGGTAGTAGAGGTCGGCCCGGAAGCGCCCCTCTCGCACCAGCTCCTCCAGCGGGCGGTGCGTCGCCGCGACGAAGCGCAGATCCACGCGGCGTTCCCGCACCGCGCCGAGCCGGCGCACCGTGCGGTCCTCCAGCACCTTCAGCAGCTTGACCTGAACGCCAGGTTCGAGATCGCCGATCTCGTCCAGGAAGAGCGTGCCGCCATGCGCCGCCTCGATCAGGCCGGCGCGGCGTTCCCGCGCATCGGTGAAGGCGCCGCGCTCATGGCCGAACAGCTCGCCCTCGACCAGCTGGCCGGGCAGCGCCGAGCAGTTCAGCTCGATGAAGGGGCCATCGGCGCGGCGACCGTCGTAATGCAAGGCACGCGCGACCAGTTCCTTACCCGAGCCGGTTTCGCCGCGCACCAGCACGGCAGGCGGCGTGTCGCCCTCGGCCATGGCCCGCTCGGCCCCCAGCAGGCCGGCGATGCGCGACTTCAGCGCGGCGACGGCGGGCGAGGCGCCGAGGATGGCAGCGAGCCCGCTCGCCCGCGCCTCCCGCCCGCGGTAGTAGGACAACGTCTCCTCGAGGCGTCCTTGGCCGAGGGCCTTGTCGAGCAGCAGCTTGAGCTCGCCGAGCGCCACCGGCTTGGTCAGGTAGTCGTAGGCACCGGCCTTCATAGCCTCGACCGCGGTCTGCACGGTGCCATGACCCGTCAGCACGATGACCTTCAACCACGGGTCACGGGCGCGAATGCGCGAGAGCAGCTCGAGCCCGCTGCCGTCGGGCAGGGTGAGATCGAGCAGCACAACGTCCGGATCGAAGCTGTCGAACTCCCGCCAGCCCTCCTTGAGCGTACCGGCGATGTGCACCTCGAACTCCTCGCGCTGCAGGTAGCGCTGGATATTCCGCGCCAGGACGCCCTCGTCCTCCACCAGCAGCACGCCATGCGCCATGGGTCAGTCCACCGTCGCCGCCGCACGCTGCGCGGCGGTGGGGAGGCGAATGACCGCCGTGGTCCCGAGTCCAGGCTGGCTGCGGAGGGTGAGCGTCCCAGCCTGCCGTTCCAAAATCCGCCGCGTCAGCACCAAGCCGAGTCCCGTTCCCCGCGGCTTGGTGGAGAAGAACAGCTTGCCCCCCTGCGCTGGACCGGGCAGGCCGTGGCCGGTGTCCGCGACCGTGATCTCCACCTCCCGTCCTCCCGCAACCGGCTGCGCTGCGAGGCGCAGCGCCCCCCCGTCGGGCATTGCCTCGATGGCGTTGGCCACGAGGTTATCGATGGCCTGGCTCAGCGCGCCGGCGTCGGCCCGGACCCACGGAACGCCGTCCGCCGCGATCTCCATCGCCACGCCCTGGCGCGCCGCTGCCGCGGCAAAGCTCTGGGCCGTCTCGGCGAGCAGGAGCCCCACTTCGACCGCGCCTGGCGCGATCGCCTCGCCCTTGGCTTGCCGCAGCAGGTCACGCACCCAGCGGTCCACCCTGTCGGCCTCGCGCTGAATATCCGCGAGGCAGGCCCGCACGCCCTCCGTATCTTCCCCGGCCGCGAGCTCGGCCGAGGAGCGGATCGAGGCGAGAGGGTTGCGGATCCCGTGCGCCACGGCCGAGGCGACCGCGCCGACGGCGGCGAGCGTCTCGGCCTCCAGCACACGCTGCTGTTGCCTCGCCATGGCACAGCGCGCCCTGATCGCGACCCAGAGCAGCGCCGCGTACAGGAGAAGGGCGGAAAGGCCCGCGGCAATCCAGACAAGGCGCACCCCCTCGTCGATGGCGCGGAACAGCGCATCGGGCAGGCGGTAGATCTCCACCACCCCGATGACATTGCGCCGCGCCTCGTCCCAGAGCGGAAGGTAGGTCTCGGTGAAGCGCCGGCCGCCGGACTCGACGTCGAGGCCAATATGCTCGGACTTTGGCACAACCCCGGACTCGATGGTGATGCGGCCGCGCAGCGCGCCCTCCAGTTCCTCGTTGCCTTCGAAGCGGCGGCCGATCATCGCAGGGTTGCTCGACCAGAGGACGGTGCCCTGCGCGTCGTACACGTTGGCGCGGACCACGCCGGGGAGTTGGGAGATGTGCTTGAAGAAGCTCTCCAGCGGCTCCCGCGCCGCTGCGGAAGCGGGGTCGGAGAAGTAGGACCAGGTGCGCTCCGCGCGCACGATGCTGACGACGAACTCGCGGCTCACCTCGGCGTCCCGCGCCAGCATGTGGTCGGTCATGAACCGGCTGAGGAAGAAGGCCGTGCCGCCGGCCGAGAGCAGCACGCAGACGAGGCCGAGCACCGCGAACCAGCGCAGTAGATCGAAGGAGCCGCGCGCCGGGTCCGCGGGCCGGGCGGCGGCGATGCGGGGCGGCGCCATGGGCGCATCATGCCGCGTCACGGCCGGAACCGAAAGGAGAGGCGGAAGCCGGCGGCCCATTGCGTGGCCTGGACGGGGACGTCCAGGACCTCGCGCTCGCCGTCGACCGCCCGCCAGAGGTCCATGCGTCGGCCGCCGACCGAGACGAACATCCGATGCCGTCGGCGAAGTCCTGAAAGGGTCATTTCGTCGCCGGAGATTGTCCTGAGCCGTCGTCCGGAGCCGGTCGGCGAGATGCCCGCCGAGACCGCGCAGGTCACCGGCGCCGCCTCCCGACAGGGACCGTGACGCCTCGCTCGGCCAGCGCTTCGTGCTCTTTCCGCGCCGCAGCGGGTCCGGGCACGACTGCTGGTAGCCCTACCGCTATCTCCCACCACCTCGTCTCCGCCACCAGCCACCGCCTGCTCCGCGGAGGCGTTCGCCTCGGGCACGACGCGGTCGCCCGGGCCGCGTGACGAGGCCCAACTGCCCTGGCTCGCGCTCAAGCGGCAATCCGACAAAGTCGACGCGAAGGCGCCGCACCTACTCGCGCCTGAGCGCGACCACTGGGTCGAGCCGAGCCGCCCGGCGGGCCGGCCAGACCCCGGAGCACAGCCCCGTCAGGGCGCTGACGCCGAGCGCGAGCGCGACAGCGTCCGCCCGGATCAGCACCGGCCAGCCGGCGAGCCCGGCCAGGGCGTGCGACAGCCCGATCCCGGCCGCCACGCCGGCCGCGCCGCCGAGCAGCGCCAGCACCACCGCTTCGGCGAGGATCTGCGCCAGCACGTCCCGCCGCCGCGCGCCGAGCGCGAGGCGCAGGCCGATCTCCCGCGTCCGCTCGGTCACGCCGACCAGCATGATGTTCATCACCCCGATGCCGCCCACCAGCAGCGACACCGCCGCCGTCGAGGCCAGCAGGCCGGCCAGCGTGCGCGCCGAGGCGTCGCGGGCCGCGGCGATGTCGGCGACGTTGCGCACCGCGACGTCGTCCTCCTCGTGGGCGGCGACGCGGTGACGCTGCCGCATCAGCGCGCGGAGGTCCTCCTCGGCGGCCCCCATGTCCTCGCCCTCGTGCACCTTGGCGACGATCCAGTCCACGGCCTGGGCGTTGGCACGTGGGGCGCCCATGACGCTGCGCCGCGCCGTCCAAAACGGGACGAAGACGACGTCATCCAGGTCCTGGCCCTGGGTGCCCTCGCCCTTGCGCGCGAGCACGCCGACCACCTCGAAGCGCGTGGTGCGCACCCGGATCTCGCGGCCGAGCGGGCTCTCCCCGCCGAACAGCGTCTCGGCCACGGTGGCGCCGAGCAGGGCGACCTTGCGCGCGCCCTCGTTCTCCTCCTCGGTGTAGAGGCGGCCCTCGACAACCGGCCAGTCCTGCGCGGCGAAGAACTCCGGGTCGGCGCCGGTGAAGCGGGTCGCCCAGTTCCGGTTGCCGCCCACCACCTGCTGCGGCCCGCGGATGACGCCGGCCGCCAGGCGGAAGCGGGGCAGTTCGCGCGCGACGACGCGGGCGTCCTCCCAGCTGAGGTCCTGCCGCTGCCCGGCGCCGAGCCGCGCGCCGCCCTGGGTGACGCTGCCCGGCCAGACCACGAGGAGGTTGGCGCCGAGCAGGCGGATCTGCGCCAGCACCTGCTCCCGCGCTCCCTCGGCCACCGCCACGGTGGCCACGACCGCGGCGACGCCGACCAGGATGCCGAGCGCGGTGAGCGCCGCGCGCAGGGGGTTCGCGGCGAGGGAGGCCAGCGCCGTCCGCAGCGTCTCGGCGGCGCCCATCCCGCCGCCGTCCTCCGGCACCGCC